>DAOWGR010000137.1 GCA_030637365.1 Elusimicrobiota bacterium | reverse complement strand
TTTGAGAAAGCGCTTAAATTGAACGCTTTGGACGGGCCCAGCGAATTTTATAAAAATATTTCAAAAGAGTATGTTGAAAATCTTCCCGAAAATTGGGATGGAACTTTTAATCTGAAGTCAAAGTAATTTTGCCGCCGGCATATGCCGGAAGGATGATGAAAAGCATGGTTCCGATAACGGGAGCCGGCAGAGTTAAGAGGATATTAAATGATTATATTTTGGAGACTTTTATTGGCCCACTTCTTGGCGGATTTTACTCTGCAGTTTGATGTTATAAACCGTCTTAAGCGTAAAAATATTTACGGCATGCTTATCCATTGCGCCACTCATCTTATTGTTTCCATCATTCTCACTTATAGGTATTTGCCGGATGTATGGATTGATTTGGGCTTTTTGCGCATAACCGGCTGGTGGGTTATGCTTA
Organism: Elusimicrobiota bacterium; assembly: GCA_030637365.1. GTDB lineage: Bacteria > Elusimicrobiota > Elusimicrobia > Elusimicrobiales > UBA9959 > JAKLQJ01. The sequence continues at coordinate 4,581 of DAOWGR010000137.1, read as the reverse complement.
TTATTATTGTTTTCCATTTTATCGTGGATGAGATTCGTGTTTATGTGCTGAGACATTTTGCCCTGGCTGCTCCTACAATATGTGTTTTGAGTGATCAATTGTTTCATGTTATTGTATTATTCATGGTTTCGCCGATATACAATTTAAACAAAGTCTTTTTCGGCAATGAGAAGTGGATTATAATAATAGTGACATTCGTTATCATCACTCATGTGACAACCGTATTGATTTATTTCATAGAGAAAGATATCGCGGGAGTGACTTTCCCAAAATTTGATGAAAAGTATTTTCTTATTTTTGAAAGAATGGTGCTATGGGGCTTCTTTTTTGTCAGCGGATATTGGTGGATACCTTTCATGTTGGCGTGGGTTTTTCAGATTTTCTATATAAAAAGCAAAAGAATAATCGATTTATCCTACGCGAATGTCATTATAAGCGTTTTAGTAACGGCGGTTTTCGGTTTAATGGCAAGATTTGTTTATTATGGCAGTTTATAAGAGGAAATATAAAATGTCCAATTTACTTCTTCATAAAAGCATTGACGATATTGTTTTCGCATCCATAGATGTTGAAACAACCGGTCTCTCGCCTTCAAATTCCAGAGTTTGCGAAGTGGCGGCCGCGACTTTTCAGGGACTGGAGAAAAAAAACGATTTTTCAACTTTAATTAATCCCCAAACCGCCATTCCGTGCGTGGCTTCCAATGTGCATGGCATTACCGATGAGATGGTTTGTCAAAGTCCTAAATTCGGGGAAGTGGTTCATAAGCTTACGGCGATTATGGAAGGAACTGTTTTGGTCGGGCATAATATCAAGTTTGATATTAAGTTTCTTCAAATGGAATTTGAACGCGTGGGAATGAAGTTTCCCGATTTGACGGCGATAGACACGCTTGAAATCTCGCGCAAGTTCGGTAAATTCAATAATAATAAATTAGGCACGGTAGCTAAAGAATTGGGCATATCCGTTAATGGCTGGCACAGGGCGTTGAACGATGTTATTATGGCGAAGAAAGTATTTGAGCATTTTATCATTATTTTTAAAAAAGACGGTATTGTCACGCTTAGCGATATGATGCGCAAAATCAAGGGTCTGTGATATAATCAATTTGCCGTTTGGCCGGTTTATTGCTCTTTATTTACCCTCTAGTCGTTCACATAGCTTCCGCCACGGCGCCGGCATAGCCCGTATGTTCGCAGTAAATCGGCCCGGTCCCGCTCTCGCTGAGTTTCCAAACGATGAAGTAATTAAATTATAGACCCTAAGGGTGATAGGAAATGAAAATTAGAAATTTTGAACTTGCCGGCAGTTTGCTTATAAACGATTTTTCTCTGATAGCTCGGGGAAAGAGGAAGGTTGTTTTATCCGCTAAAACGAAAGAAAAAGTATTAAAAACCAGAAAAGAACTTGAGCGATTGCTTAAAAGCGACAAAACGATGTATGGAATTAATACCGGATTTGGCGAACTTGCTTTCGCCAGGATATCGGGTTCCAATTTAAAAAAACTTCAAGTAAATCTTATCAGAAGCCACGCGTGCGGAGTCGGAGAGCCTTTAAGCGAAGAGGAAGCTCGCGGCTTGATGTTTATAAGAGCCAATGAACTTTCCAGAGCGTGTTCCGGCGTCAGGCCCGTTGTGATAGAAGCTTTGGCGCGATTTATAAACAAAGGGCTGATTCCTCATATTCCCTGCAAGGGTTCCGTCGGAGCGAGCGGAGATTTGGCGCCAAGCGCTCATATGGCTTTGTGCTTGATTGGAGAGGGAAAAGCGAGGCTTGCCGATTCTAAAAAATCCGAATGGCTGCCCACCGCCAAGATTTTAAAAAAGCTTAATATAAAACCCATAGAACTTTGCGAAAAAGAAGGTCTGGCGCTTATAAACGGAACTCAAGGGATGCAGGCTGTCGGAGGGCTTGCTTTGTATGACGCTTTAAAATTATTTGAATCCGCCGTAATTACCGGAGCCATGACGGTGGAAGCGTTAAAAGGAACTCCAAGCGCTTTTGATGAAAGGATACATTTTCTTAAACCGCATAGAGGCCAGATGTTTGTCGCGAGCAAGCTTAAAAAAATATTGGCTCATAGCGCCGTGCGCGCGTCGCATAAAATTGATCATAGCAGAGTGCAGGATCCGTATAGCCTGAGATGCATGCCGCAAGTTTTAGGCGCCGTCAGGGATTCTCTTGAATACGCTTTTAATACCGTTGAAACGGAATTGAGCAGCGTTACGGATAATCCCGTTATGGTAGACGCCGTCAATAATAAAAAAGGTTCGTCCATAGATGTGCTTTCAGGCGGTAATTTTCACGGACAGGCCATATCATTCGCTTTTGATTTCGCGTGCATTGCCATAACGGCAATGGGAAATATGTCGGAGCGCCGCATAGCTCAGCTTGTAAGCGATTTTAAAATACTGACGCCTTTTTTGGCCAAAACTCCCGGCCTTGAATCGGGTTTTATGATAGCTCATGTTACGGCCGCGGCTTTGGCGAATGAAAATAAAATTTTAAGCCATCCGGCCAGCGCCGATTCTATTCCCACTTCAGCCAATAAAGAAGATTTTGTCAGCATGGGAATGACCGCGGCTTTGAAATTGAAAGAGATTATCAAAAATGTTTCAAGAATTACCGCCATAGAATTGATGGCTGCCGCACAGGGAGTTGAAGCTCACAGACCTTTAAAAACAAGCGTTTTTCTTGAGGACGCGATAAGCAAATTGCGAAAAATTTCGCCGGCGTTTAAAGGCGATGAGGTTTTTTCAGATAGAATAGAGAGAGTTGCCGAAGCGATTTTAAACGGATATTTCTTAAAAGCGGATTGAAGAAGCTCGAGATCGTAAGCGCGAAAGGTTGTAAGTAGAGAAATTTATGACCCTACCACCTCTTTACACACCGAAAGGTGTGTTTAATGATATACCACGCAGATGATAGGATGAAAATTATTTTACAAGCGGCTTACAGCCGCTAAAGAGGTGGTAGGGTGAACATTATGACTGAAAAAATCAAAGCTCCGAGAGGAAATAGTCTTACTTGCAAAGGCTGGCAGCAGGAAGCCGCCATGCGCATGCTTATGAATAATCTGGATGCCGAGGTGGCTGAGAAACCGGAAGATTTAATCGTTTACGGCGGACGGGGAAAAGTCGCGAGAAATTGGGATTGTTACAAAGGCATAGTTAAATCTTTAATCGGTCTTGAAAATGATGAGACTTTGCTTGTGCAGTCCGGCAAGGCGGCCGGAATATTGAAAACACATGAATACGCGCCGAGAGTATTGATTGCGAATTCAAATCTCGTCGGTAATTGGGCCAATTGGGAAGTTTTTGACGAACTTGAGAAAAAAGGGCTTATGATGTACGGGCAGATGACGGCCGGAAGTTGGATTTATATAGGAACTCAAGGGATACTGCAAGGCACTTATGAAACTTTTGCCGCTTTGGCAAAAAAACATTTTAATTCGGATTTAAGAAGAAAGCTGGTTGTTTCCGGCGGACTTGGCGGCATGGGCGGAGCCCAGCCTCTCGCAATTACCATGAACAATGGAGTGGCTATTATCATTGAAGTTGATGTGGAAAGAATAAAAAAACGGCTTGAAACAAAATATATCGACGCGATGGCTGAGTCTCTTGATGAAGCTCTGAAGATGGCGGATAAGCATTTAAAAGACGGAACACCTTTTTCAATAGGTCTTGTCGGCAATTGCGCCGAAATTATTGGAGAAATGGCAAAAAGAAATATCAAAATTGATGTTCTTACCGATCAAACATCGGCGCATGATCCGATGAATGGTTATATTCCCAAAGGCATGACTTTAAGTGATGCTGATGAATTGCGAGAAAAAGACCCGAAAGCTTATTTAAATCTCGCGATGGAATCAATCGCGATTCATGTTGAGGCTATGCTGGATTTACAGAAAAACGGAACCATAACATTTGATTATGGCAATAATATAAGAACAATGGCTTTTAAGCATGGAGTTAAAAACGCTTATGATTTTCCCGGTTTTGTTCCCGCTTATATAAGAGACCTTTTTTGCGAGGGGAAAGGGCCGTTTCGCTGGGCCGCGTTATCGGGAAATCCCGAGGACATAGCGGTTACGGATAAATTGGTTCTTGAAATGTTTCCTAAAAATGAACATTTAAAAAGATGGATACGCATGGCTTCCGAACAAGTTAAATTCCAGGGTTTGCCGTCCAGAATATGCTGGCTTGGTTACGGCGAAAGAGAAAAATTGGGTCTTGCTTTCAATGATTATGTCAGGCGGGGAAAAATCTCGGCTCCCTTGGCGATAGGACGGGATCATCTTGACGCGGGTTCGGTCGCGAGTCCCTATAGAGAAACCGAGAGTATGAAAGACGGTTCCGACGCGATAGCCGATTGGCCCATTTTAAACGCTCTTGTTAATACCGCTTCGGGCGCTTCATGGGTTTCTTTCCATCATGGCGGAGGAGTCGGCATGGGTTATTCTTTACATGCCGGACAGGTTACCGTCGCCGAACGACCAAACGAAAAGAAAACACAACTTGGCAGCTCTGTCGCCGGTCAGCCCGCTACCTGCGTTTTAAGGCATGTTGACGCGGGTTATGA
>DAOWGR010000142.1 GCA_030637365.1 Elusimicrobiota bacterium | reverse complement strand
TTCTTTTGAAAGATCTTTGTAAACCTTAAGATAACCCTCAAACTTCATCGTTCTGCCGCTCGCGCGCAAAAGGACTTTGTCTTTTTCATCGCTCACTTCCATGCTGACTACATCAAACCGCGCGTCTTCCATCTGGCAGGAAACATATCTTCTCCAAATCAAATCATACAGCTTATATTGATCAACATTTAAAGATTCCTTTAAGTCGGAAGGCTTTCTATAAACATTGGTCGGATGAATGGACTCATGAGCTTCCTGAGCTCCTTTGACTTTGGTTTGATAAACCCGATGATTTTCGGGCAGAAAATCCGCTCCGTAATTCTCTTTAATGAATTTGGCGGTTTCTTTCAGCATCTCTTTGGAAACATTAAAAGAATCCGTTCTCATATAAGTTATCAGACCTTCGCGTTCGCCTTTAAAATCAATACCCTCATACAGGCTCTGCGCCACGCGCATGGTCCTGTCCGATGAAAAGCCCAACCTGTTATAAGCGTCCTGCTGAACAGTGCTTGTGATAAAAGGAGGCTTCGGTTTTTGCTTTGAAGATTTCTTCTCAACTTTTTTTACCTTCAATTTATTATCTTTCAAAAAAGTGGCTATGGGAACGGTATCCTCAAATTTTTTGAAGATGGATGTTTTATGCCTGTAATCCTCGGAAAAAAGCTTCATTAAGACTGTCTTTTCAATGGTCTCTCCGTCCCATTTAACAACCTTGGCTTCAAATTCATTGTTTTTATCTTTGGTCAATTCGGCAAAAAGCGTAAAATAATCTTCTTCCTTAAAAGCCTTTATTTCTTTAGCTCTCTCCGCGATAAGCCTTACCGATACGGACTGCACCCTGCCCGCTGAAAGGCCGCTTTTTATCTTCGCCCACAAGAGCGGCGATAATTTATAACCCACAAGCCTGTCTATAATTCTCCGCGCTTGCTGAGCGTTCACAAGATTTAAATCTATGCCTCTAGGAGTTTCAAGAGAATGGCTTATGGCCTGCTTGGTAATTTCATGAAAAGCTATTCTTTTGAATTTTTCCGCCGGCGCTTTTATAATATGCGTCAGATGCCAGGCAATCGCTTCCCCCTCTCTATCGGGGTCGGTGGCCAAATAAATGGTATCGCAGCTTTTGGCGAGCCGGTTTAATTCGGCGGCAATTTTAACGCCTCGCGGCAAAAGTTTATATGTGGGAGCAAAACTTTCTTCATCAACTCCCAAGCAATCGGCGGGCAAATCTCTAATATGCCCAAAAGAGCTTTTGACGCGAAATGAACCGTCAAGAAATCTTGAAATGGTTTTTTCTTTGGTGGGTGATTCCACTATAACAAGGTATTTTTCCAAACCTGTTGTTTTCTTAGCTGTTGTTTTTTTAGTTGCCATAAGTTACCTATTCTATTTAATTTTTAGAAAAAAGACACCTTTTATTTGGAAAATCAGACAAATAATTAATTCGACATCAACGATTTTTTATATTTTCCGTCGGACATTGTTATCAAACCCGCGGTTTCAAGTTCAAAGACGGCGGAAGAGGCGGCGGGAACCGAAGCCTCTATTTTATGGACAAGAGCATCCATGGCGATACCGCGCTCAGAGCCTTCAATCAGCTTATAAACTTCCTTTTCAAATTCATCCAATTTTTCAATTTTTACTTTTTCACTTCTATCCGATCCGCTTTTAACGCCCTTTGGCTTTAAATTCAAATTGCCGAGAGCCTCGGAAGGAAGACTCAATATTATATCCATAGCCGTCTCGCATACGCAAGCGCCTTCTTTTATGAGCTTATTGGGGCCTTTGCTCATTTCACTGTCAATATGGCCTGGAACGGCCAGAATCTCTCTGCCCTGCTCAAGAGCCGATTTCGCCGTAATCAATGAACCCGATTTATAGCTTCCCTCAATAACAACGGTGGAATAAGAAAGCCCTGAAATAATTCTGTTTCTCCGCGGAAAATGCTGCGGCAAAGGCTCCGCCGACATGGGAAATTCCGAAATCAAAGCCCCTCCGGTTTCAATAATTTTTTCCGAAAGGTTTTTATTTTCGCGCGGATATAAAACATTCAGCCCTGAGCCGAGAACGGCTAAAGTATTTCCTTTATTTTTTACAACTGCGCCATGAGCCACTGAATCTATCCCGCGAGCAAGCCCCGAAACAACCGTAATGCCGTTAAGCGCGATATCCCCTGAAAGCTTATGGCAAACTCTTATTCCGTAATCGGTGGGTTTTCTCGCGCCAACTATCGCTACCGCGACCTGAGGCTTTATTTCGCCTTTAACATAAAGCATAAGCGGAGGATCATAAATTTCCTTAAGCAATCGCGGATACTCATCATCTTCAAAAAAAATCAATCTCGCGCCGGATTTTTCCGCCAATTTTATTTCTTCGTCCGGACGGCAATTCAAAGCCTTATCAAAAAGTTTTTGGGCGGTGTCAAAAGACAAACCGCCCTCAACCGCGATTTCTTTTGGAGATTTTTTAAGTATTTCCGAGGCGCTGCCGTATATATCCAAAAACCGCCAAATCCAATCGGTTCTCAAAAAGAAAAAGGAATTAAGTTTTATTCTTGAAAGCTTTTCTTCCTCTGAAAGCTTTTTATTCATAAACAATCGCCTTCCCGCGTCGAAGCTACTTTTTAATTATCTGCCCCTTCATTATAGAGCTGTTTGCCTGAACAACCACGCCTTTTACTCTGCCATTCTTAACCTCTATAACTTCAACAATGCCTACTCTTTGCACTTTAAAGCCTTTAAATTTTCCATTATCATCATGCACTTTCGAGCCCAGCTTATAAACATTGAGAATCTGCCCTATTGAAGCGCTCTTTGAAAATTTCATTTTTATCTTGACAATATCTCCGCCAAAAGAAAGAGAGTCTTCCTCTTGCTTATCTTCCTTGCCGACGATATAGCCGTCTCCCGACCAGTTTTTACCCACTAAATCGGTGACAAGCATACTGTTCCATTCCATTTGGTCGGCCGGCATTTCTTCCGAAAATTCCGGAATTTTAAATTTCCGGGGCTTCTCAATTTCAACAACAGGTTCTTCAGCCGGCTCTTGAGCAACGATCTCCACAATCTCTTCTTCCTCAACCTCCGCGACTTCTTCTTCAATCACTTCAATTTCAGCGATAGGCTCAATTTTTGGCATAATTTTTTCTTTTATGCCTGGTATAAGAAATCCTTCTTCAGGATAAATCAAATCCGGATTTTCAATAGCTTCAACATTGGCATTATAAATTATTCCCCACTTGAAAGGATCCGCGTAATATTTTCCGGCCAAATCCCATAAAGTATCCCCTTTTTCCACAAAATGCCTTTTATCTATTTCAATGCCTTTTTTTTCTTTGGCAATAGTATCGTTTTTGTCCGTCGCGACATCATTTTTAATCGCCGGATCTCCGACCAATTTCAATATATCGCCATGAACAATTCCGCCCATGGATAAAACAAGAATACTGATTGATAATATTAGTTTCATAACTTTCTCCTTTTTATAAGCGTTCAAGCGCATAAGTTGTTTTTTACTTTCGCACTGTCGCGCTGTTGCTCTGCCGCGCTATTTTAATACTTAAGCGCCATATCTCCGACTTTATCCAGTATTCTATACTGAACAGCTTCCATTATATGCTCTTTTTTTAAATCTTCAGAGCCTTCCAAATCAGCGATGGTTCTTGAAACTTTTAAAATCTTATCCAAACTTCTGGCTGAAAAACCCATTTTATTCATGGCAATCTCCAGTATTCTGCCGGCGCTTTCCGGAATCTTGCAATACTTTTTCATCTCACTGATGGACATAAACGAATTGGCTGAGGTTTTGGAGCCTGAAAATCTCTTTTGCTGAATAGCTACGGCGCCTAAAACTCTCTTTTTAATATCGGACGATTTTTCACCCGACGGCAAACTCGCCCACTCGTCATATTTTATAGGAGACAGCTGAATATGCATGTCTATTCTATCCAATATCGGCCCCGATATTTTGGAACGATATTTATGAACCTGCAAAGGCGTGCACGCGCATTCTTTTTGAGGGTGAGAAAGATAACCGCAGGGACAGGGATTCATGGCGGCAATCAATATAAATTTAGCCGGATAAACAATGCTCTCCTTAACCCTGGCGATCGTTATTTCCCGCGACTCCAAAGGCTCTCTTAAAGATTCTATGGCGGCTCTTGAAAATTCGGAAAATTCATCTAAAAATAAAACTCCGTAATGCGCCAGAGACGCTTCTCCCGGCCTTGGATTGGAACCGCCGCCTATAAGAGCGGCATTTGAAATAGTGTGATGAGGATTTCTAAAAGGCCTCAAAGACATAAGTTTTGAAGATTTTATTAAACCTGAAATTGAATAAATTTTTGTAACTTCAAGACATTCTTCATAACTTAAAGACGGCAAAATGGAAGGAAAACGCTTTGAAAGCATGCTTTTACCCGAACCCGGCGGTCCGACCATAATCACATTATGAAAACCGGCCGCCGCTATTTCAAGAGCTCGTTTGGCGAAAGCCTGACTCTTAACTTCGCTAAAATCTTCCGAAATTTGAACTTCTTCATTTTTTTCGCTTTTTCGACAAACCTCAAGCTCTCCTTCGCCGTTTAAATAGTTCACAATATCTTTAATGGAATCGGCCTTAAGAGCGTTTATTTTCGCCGCCGCCGCTTCCTCGCTATTTCCTGACGGCACAATAATATTTTTAATTTTGGAGTTCTTCTTTTTAAGAGCCATAATCATGGGCAAAACGCCGAATACCGGCCTTAAACTTCCGTCCAAAGCAAGCTCTCCGATAAACGCGGTATTCTTTATTTTCTCAGCCGCCGCGCTTCCCGCAGATCGCGCAACTTCGGTTAAATTAAAACCGCCTTCGCTTTTTTTCGCCTGATACGAACTCGAAAACCCGGATTCGCCGGAATTGTTTATTTCTCCCAAAGAGAGCAAAATACCCAAAGCCATGGGAAGATCAAAATGAGTTCCGGCTTTTTTGATTTCCGCCGGCGCCAGATTTATGGTAATCTTCCTGGCGGGAAAATCAAAGCCTGAGTTTCTGATAGCCGCTATAACTCTGCCCTTTGATTCTTTTATTGGAGTATCGGGCAAACCGACAACGGAATAGGTGGGCAAGCCGGAAGCGATATCCACTTCCACGCTTACAATAAAACCATCCATTCCTTTAAGGCCCAAACTCCAAAATTTTGATAACATTATTCTACCCAATCCGTTCCTACCCGACCCACTCCCGCATAAGAAATTTGGCTTTATGCCAAATTTTCCGATGCGGGAGAGTAGCCGATGCGGGAAAGTTATTTTTTGCTTCTACAAATCTTATTTAACTTAATTTCTTAATTACTTAATCTCTTTAATTTGCCTCTTGCTACCCAATCCACTTGCCACTATTCACTGTTTTTTTATTTTGCCAAACGGCATATATCTTTTTTCTTCGGAGAAGCGCCGCCGCCGCGAGCAATCTTGGCTATGGAACAATCTCCCGACTGTCCGCAATATCTTACAACCTCAGCCTCGCCTATATACTTTTCTCTGTGGCCTATAATAAGATTTGAACCCGGATCTCGTATTGCCGCGCCTTGATGATAACATTTAAGTTTTGTCCCTATTTTAATGCCCGACTCCTGTCCGGCATTAAGATATATTTCATTTTCATAAGCGTCGGCTATCATGCATGACCAAGGTTTTTTATTCAGTTGGTTCATTATATTGTCCACAAATTGCACAATGGAAGCCCTCAAAGCGTCACCTTCCAAAGTTTCATCATAGCCGCCTTTGGTTCCCATGCCGAGAAAACTTCCCCATTTGCGCTTTGTAATGCCTTTTCCCGAATCGGCGAGAATAACCTGTCCGGTTTCAACATCAACCACTCTTATTTCAACGGTAACTTCGGCTATTTGCCTTTTCCCCTGTTTGATTAAATAATCATGGCCTTCGGTTTTAACCCCAAATTGCGATACCGTTCCAAGCACAATAGCTTCAAGCCCCATTATTTTTCCAAGTTTTACGGCAGTCCTTGAATCAACCATTCCCTGCGCTTGAAATTTTTGTTCTTCCATAAGTTTTTCCATTCTGCCGCGCTCAACCACTATAAACTTGCCGGATTTGACAAGCTCGGTTATCAATATATCGGAAGCCGAACTGCCGAGCCTTCCCTTTCCATACGCCGTTTTATTTGAAAATTCAACAACTCCTATTCTGCGCTTGGGCCCCGTATATTTGGATTTAACTCTTTCCGTTTCTTTAACACTCATCGCCTGAGATTTCCTAACCGATTTGGACGGCGCGCAAGCCGCCAAAACAAATGCCGGAATAAGACACAACAATATGATTCTTTTCATTTTTTTCTCCTTTTTCAACAGCAGATTTAGACTAAGATTCAAACACAAACCTATTAGATAATTCCGACTTCTTTGCTTCCATTTGCCACACTGCATCACTGCCGCGCTGTAGCGCTGTTTTGCGCCACGCGCAAAACTTATCTTTTTGGTATTTTTTTAAATATTTTCTTTATAGCCGCGCGAGCCTCTTTTTTCAGAGGAAACTTCAGCATATTGCTTACCAATTTAAGAGCCATCTGCTCAACAAAAGCTTTTTTTGCTTCATCCTTGGATAAATAAAATTTTGTATCGCTGCCAGTCACGGTTTTTTTAAAAATAATTTTATTATCGGCCAATGAAACTATTTTAATCTCCAAAACAACCTTCTTTCGCACGATAAAACCCAAATTTTGAAATGTAAAAGCTTCAACGGTTCCATAACAAGCGATTTTAGGGCCGAATAGTTTTAAAATAGTATCCTCGTTTATATAAGGAAGTTGTCCTCCGTCGGTAATTCCGTTTTCTTTAAGTTTTTCATCTATCTCTTTTATTTCAAGCGTATGATAGCCCCATTTGGAAAATTTATCAACAATCATTTCGCGAAGCATTGTGTGTCCGGCTAAATCAGTCGTTTGATTTTCAAAAGGCAATACAATCACGGAAGCGTTTTTTAAATCACCGGACATTACCCACGCTTCATTCGCTTTGTTTTTTGACATGGAAGCCGAACAAGCTACAAAAAACGCCGCGCTTATAATTAGAAAAATATTTTTTTTCATCTTATTAATTCCCTGTTTGTTGTTTGTATGCCACAAGCATAACGACTCTCAGACACTAAGACTCCGCGACGCCCCGGACTCTGTTAACGCATAAAACTAAAAACTATTTCATTATTGCTTACATTTTCCAGATTTAATAAAGAAAACTTATTGCGCAAAATCGAGCTGGCGAATTCTTCTCCCGCGAGATCTTCGCCATACACATTAAATACGGCTATATCGTCAGACCAGCTTTGAAGCCTTATATCCGAAACATTTTCAAACGAAATCAGAATATCTGAAAACTTTTTCAATTTATCAAATTCATCCGCGTACATAAGCGTAAGTTTTAACGGTGATTTTCGCGGTAAAGACGCGGCTATCTTAACGCTTGCCTCACTCGCTATCATTTTCCCCGCGGAAATTAAAGCCGCCGCCGCGGCTTTTTCCCCCGACACATCAATGGCCTTGGCTTTTAAAAATCTTTCATAAACGGACTTTCCTGAAGACACATCAAAACATTTAAGCGATATTTCGGCGCTAACCGAAGCAAAACCCGTCATGGAAGCGTTCATTTTATCCGCTGAAGCCGTCGCTATCATTAAAACATCGGCGCCTTTATTTTCCGCAACATTAAGCGCCGCCGCTTCGCTTAATGAAAAAACTTTTCCTCCGATTACGGGCAAATCCATAAATTTAAAACCGCCCGACTCTTTAAAAGCGGACATAAAACCTTTCCGCGCGTAACCGCCGGAAATAGTCTTGCCCGAATAAGTTTCATTAATCAACAGCATAATCCTGACTTCACCTTTGTGAACGGATATGCGGCTTTGAAGCTCGGCTATTATTTCATTCGGCATAATGCGCCCGGTAATTTTAATTCTATAGTGTTTGCCGTATTTTAAAGCTTCGCTTATTTTATATTTTTTTATGTATAGCTGAGGGTTTTTAAAAACGCTTTTTCCGAGCAAAGCCTCCCCATCCGCGAAAGACGAGCCCATAAAAAGAGCGCTTATCTTTGAAACGGCGTTTTTTTGAGCTTCAAATAAAGCAATGGACTTTGAAGCGTTAATATCTCTTTTATCATATTTGGCCAAACCCTGCGCGGCAATTTTCTGGGTCCCGCTGTTGCCCAGTAAATTAATCTTGCCGTTACAGCCGGCAAAAACCATAACCCCCATTGCCAAAACGATATATACTTTGTTCATGTTTATCTCCCCACTTTTTTAAACCTTCAACTCTTTTTTTGAAAACGGAAGAGCAAAGAAAAACTTAGCTCCCATATTTATTTCAGATTCAACCCAGATTTTCCCGCCGTGTTTTTCCACGACCGATTTGCTGATGGCAAGACCGAGACCGGTGCCGGGCGTTTTGTTGGAATTGTTTTTTCCCCGATAAAACTTATCAAAAATCAATCGCTGCTCATTTTTTTCTATTCCCGGCCCCGAATCAATTACCCCCACCACCAGCGCGTCCCCTTTATTATTAACCGTAATTTCGACTTTAGAATCGTTTTTGGAAAACTTTATGGCATTTACAAGAAGATTATCCACAACTCTCATCATCCATTTTGGATCCGCCATAACCGATTTTAACTTTTTATCTATTTTTGAATGTAATTTGACATTTTTCTCTTTGGCCTTAAAAATAAGATTGCTTGTTGAATGTTTTATCAAATCTTCAATCAAAACCTCTTCAAATTCCATTTCAACCTTGCCCTTCAAACGAGATAAATCCAAAAGATCCGATATCAGACTGTTCAATCTGCCGACGGCTTGATCGGTAATATTGAGAAACTTGGATTGCTGCTCCGTCAAAGCCCCCGCATCGCCGCTTAATACCACGGAAATAAAACCCTTTATGGTGGTGAGAGGAGTTTTTAATTCATGACTGACCGCCGCCAAAAATTCATCTTTCATATTGTTTGATTGAGCCAATTCTTTCGCTGTTTTTGAAAGATTATCGTAAAGCGTCACCATTTCTATTATTAAAGCGAGTTCATCGGCGATAATCGCGAGAAATTCAAGCTGATCCTCGGTAAAGAAATTTTCTTTTGAACTTCCAATTCTTAAAACTCCTATAATTTTGCCGTGTAAAGCGATTGGAACAACCATTAATGAGCGCACATTCCAAAGTTTCGCGTATTTGGTAAGAACTTCAGCG
>DAOWGR010000073.1 GCA_030637365.1 Elusimicrobiota bacterium | reverse complement strand
TTCCATTTTTCTTCAAGCAATGGGGCGGCGTTAATAAAAAGAAAACCGGCCGCTTGCTAAATGGCCGCACATGGAATGAAATGCCTGCTTGTCCTAAAACGGACGCAGGCAAACCCAAACCCAAATTGATTCCCGCCTAATTTCTTAAACCAACCCCCTGCAACCCCGCGGGTTGCCATTAAAAAAGGTTACACCTATTTTCTTTAATTCAACAGCTTGAAAAAGCGGTAATTTTTATGTACTATATAGTAGACATTTGTCTACTATATATGACACAATCCATCACACAAGACATTTTTGGACGGAAATCCCGATTGGAAGTTTTACGCCGCCTTTACGATTCGGAAAAAGAACTCACCGGGAGGGAAATCGCCAGACGATCGGGGTTCAGCCCTCAGCAGACCCACAATGAACTCAGAGCGCTGGTTTCCCTTGGGATCGTGGAACGAAAAATCGCGGCGCCGGCCCATTTGTTCCGCCTAAACAGAAAGCACTGGGTTGTCAAAGATGTGGCCACGGTTATTTTTGAGAAGGAAAAAACATGGTTGAATGAATTACTTAAAGAATTTGGAAGAAAATTGCCTCACTCTGTAAAATCTCTTATTCTTTTTGGAAGCGCGGCCCGCGGCCAGCTGCGGCCCGGAAGCGACATAGATCTTTTAGCCCTGATCAAAAACAAAAAAGACAAAAAAGAAACGGCGGATTGCTTTAGCGAATATAGCTCCGAAATATTGTCGCGCTATCACTATCCGCTGGCTCCGGTTATTTTAACTGTTGATGAATTTTGCAAACGGTATAAACAGAAAGACAAGTTTGCCAGAGAAATCCTGAAAACGGGCAGAGTGGTGCGCGGAAAATTACTTACGGAGATTTTATAACCCTGCCACTCGCTTGCGGCGCAATAAGCGCCGCCACTCTTTTCTTTAAATCCTCCTTAGGAAGATACGCGGATGGTAAGGCGCCTCTGTCAAGGATACATAAAAATTATGACACCTAAAAAAACTCGCATAATAAAAATTTCACGAGACCGCCATATCCTTTACTTAAACAAAGCTATGGAGTTTTTTGAAGCTATGGTGGACGCTTCCCAAAAAAAGAATTGGAACGCCACCGGCCTTGCCGGCGTTCATTGCTGTATATCGGCTACGGATGCTTTATTGGTAAAACACGCGGGAGTCCGTTCTTCTTCTGATTCCCACCAGGATGTTGTGGGACTTTTACGGGCAAAAATCAGCGCTCCTGACATTTCAAAACAAGCCAAAAGACTGGGAGAAATCCTGGCCCAAAAAAACCTGATTGAATATGTGGACAAATCTTTCCCTGAGAAAAATGCGCTGGTTTTAAAAATCAGTGTGGAGCGGTATATTGAGTGGGTTAGAAAACTTCTTTAAGAGCAAAAATACGGGACGCTGCTTTTGTTTCTTTAATATTATAAAAAAAGACGGACAGACTATTGTAGCGACAAAAAAGTTTTGCACCATCTTAGTGTTTTATCCCGCGGGATGCTTTAGATGCTACCGCGCCAGAAGTTGCGCAGCAACCCACTGGGTAAAATTGCTTCATACTGCTTAATTATTTTGTCGCTACGCTATCGTGTCGTGTGTATGCAGGACACCAATCAGCGATCAAGTTGCCAAAAGAGCAAAGCAGTAAAACATTGACATCGATGTAAAAATGTATTACACTTTTACATGATGATTAAACGAGAAATCAAACTTCCCAATAATCGCTCTTTCTTTTTATTCGGTCCAAGACAAACCGGCAAGACTACATTAATAAAGCAATTTTTTACTAAAAAGGCATACAGCGTTAATCTCCTTTTAAACGATCAATTCTTTAAATATTCAAAAGAGCCTTCTCTTCTGCGTTATGAAATTGAAAAAAAACTAAAAAATAAAGAAATAAAGACTGTGTTTATAGATGAAGTTCAACGACTTCCCATATTATTGAACGAAATTCAATATCTGATGGATAATTATAAGGTAAATTTTATTCTTACCGGCTCAAGCTGCAGAAAACTCAAAAGAGGCGGCGCGAATCTTCTGGGCGGCAGAGCCATTCAGCGTTTTTTATTTCCTTTTACATGGAAAGAAATAAAAGAGTACTCCGATTTACGGGAAATCATGCATTTTGGATCTCTGCCTCATATATTTAATCAAAAAAACCTGTCAGACAAAAAAGAGGCTCTCAAAAGTTATTGTGATGTTTATTTGCGCGAAGAAATACAGGCGGAAGGTATTGTCAGAAATCTCGGCGCTTTTTCAAGGTTTCTTGATATGGCGGCCAGCCAATTTGGAGAAACAATAAGTTTCAGCAATATCTCCAGAGAATGTCAGCTCGCGGTTATGACGGTAAAATCATATTATGAAGTTTTGGAAGATACATTGATAGGATTCAGACTTGAGCCATGGCGAAAAAGTTTAAGAAAACGGCTTAGCGCGCATCCAAAATTTTACCTGTTTGACAATGGCGTTACGAACGCGATAAATAAGCATTTACATTCTGTTTCCGATTCTTTCTTGCAAGGCCGGCTGTTTGAGCAATTTGTCGTACAAGAAACTTATAAAGCTTTGATTTATTCGCAAAGTGAAACTCAAATGTTTTTCTGGCAAACCAATACGGGAGCTGAAGTTGATTTGCTTCTGGTAAAAAATAAAGAAATCAAAGCGGCAATTGAAATTAAACACGGCAAAAACATAAGCGGAGCTCATTTATCGGGATTGCGCTCTTTTAGGGGAGAACACAAAAATATTCCTTGCTATGTGGTCTGCAATTGCGACCAGCCTTATTCTTTACAAAATATGGAAATAATACACTGGCGAAATTATATTGAAAATATTTTAAAAAAATACATCTAACGGCGCTCAAGATACTTGTATACGACTCCAGCCACCGACAAAACCTTGGGATTGCCCTATTACCTTTATAAACGATATATTAAAATACACTTATGTCCAAAATAAAAGACTTTTTTGACAACCACGCGAAAGTATGGAACTCCTATCATAAACAATGCGATTTTGACGCGGCGGATTTGGCGGCGAGGAAAATTTCCGTTAATGAAAACGATATTACATTGGATGTGGGAGCGGGAACCGGAATATTAATCCCGTTTATTCAAAAATATAAATGCTCAAATATTACCTCCATTGACATATCGTCGGAGATGATTAAAATACTTCAAAATAAATTTCCGCGCGTTAAATCCATCTGCGCGAATTATGAAGATGAAAATCTTTTTAAGCCCGAATCCTTTAGCAAAATAATAATTTATAACGCTTTTCCTCATTTTCCGAATCCCGAAAAAATCATAAAAAACGCTTTTTGCCAATTAAAGAAAAACGGCGTTTTAATGATTGCTCATTCAATGAATCGGGATAAATTGAATTTAAAGCATAAGGAGGTGGGCGGCGTAGTGGAAAATCATATGCTTATATCCGACAATGACTTGAAAACCGCTTTTTTAAAAGCGGGCTTCTCGGATATTGAAATTGAGGATAAAACTTATTTTTTCGCCTTTGGAACAAAGAAATGAAAAACCGTCTTAATGCGCTTGAAGAAATTCTTAAGCGCCGCTGGGGATACGACTCTTTCAAACCGCTTCAAAAAGAGGCTGTGGAAATCGCTCTTTCAGGGCGCGACTGCATGGTTGTTCTGCCAACGGGCGGAGGCAAAAGCCTTTGTTATCAGCTTCCCGCCGCTATGGGACACGGACTGGTTCTTGTGGTCTCTCCTTTAATCGCCCTTATGGACGATCAGGTGGCCAATGCGCGAGAAATCGGCTTAGAGGCGGATGCCATTCATTCAAATCTTGACGCGCGCCGCCGCCGCGACGCGTATCGACGATTGTCGGAAGGCAAAACAGAGCTTCTTTATATCAGCCCCGAACGCTTGCTTATGGGAGATCTTTTGGTCTATATTTCCGAGCGGATTATTCTTGCCGCGATAGACGAAGCGCATTGTGTTTCTCACTGGGGGCATGATTTTAGACCGGAGTATCGGCGGCTGAAAGAGGTTTTGGACCGTTTTCCAAAAGCCGCCAGAATGGCGCTTACCGCCACAGCCACGCCTGAAGTGCAAAATGACATCTGCGCTCAGCTCGCGCTCCGCGAGCCTTCACGGTTAGTGGGCCATCCCGATCGCCCAAACCTTATTTACCGCGCCCTTCCGCGCCGCGACCAGCTCGCGCAAATATTGGATATCGCGCGCCGCCATATCGGCAGCGGCGGCATTGTATACGCGCAAACGCGCAAAGATGTTGAACGCCTGGCGAAAGGGCTTAAAAAAGCGGGCATATCCTGCGCGCCATATCACGCCGGACTTTCCGCCAATGACAGGCAAAGCGCCCAGGATGATTTTGTAAAAGAAAAACTGGATATTATTGTCGCCACCATCGCTTTCGGCATGGGCATAGACCGCTCCAATGTGCGTTTCGTGGCGCACGCGAACACGCCTAAGTCAATGGAACATTATCAGCAGGAATCCGGCCGCGCGGGGCGCGACGGAATGCCGGCTGAATGCCTGCTTTTATTTGCAGCTTCGGACCTCGCCCTGCACAGGCGGCTGTCTAAAACAGAAAACATCTCGCCGCAAAGAGAACTGGCGATAGAACGCCAATTGCGCGCCATAGGCCGCTATGCCGTCGCGCCGGTATGCCGCCACCGCCTTTTAACAAACCATTTTGGCGCGCCGTATCCTCCGGACGGAAGCAATAAAAAAAACTGCGGGGCCTGCGATGTATGCCTTGGCGAAACAAAAAGTCTTCCTGACGATGAAGCCGTTCTTACAGCTAAAAAGATTTTAAGCGCGGCCTGGCGCATGGAAGGCCGATATGGAACGGGTTATGTGGCGCATCTTTTACTTGGCCGCTCCTATGAACGCATAAAGTTTAACGGACACAATAAATTAAAGGTTTTCGGCATCCTCAAAGATTCGGGCGAACCGGCCGTTCGCTCATGGATTGACCAGCTTATAGTGCAGGATTTTCTTGAAATAAAAGAAGAGCGAAATTATCCTCTTTTATATATAACCGCCGCCGGAAAACAATTATGCAAGGACAAAGGCTCGGTTATATTGGGCATGCCGATTCTTCCGCTGAAGCGTAAAAAAAAGAAATTGGCAGCGCTTAATAAAAAATTTGATTGCGGTTTGGATATTGATAAAGAGCTTTTTGAGCGCTTGCGCTCCTTTCGCCGCCTTTTGGCGGAGAAATCCGGCATACCGCCTTATATTATATTTCACGACAGCGCTTTACTTGAAATGGCCGCGCTCAAACCAAAAACTTTAAATGACTTGCGCTCAATAAAAGGCATCGGCGAGCATAAACTTAAACGATACGGCGCGGCTTTTCTGAAAATAATAAACAAAACAAATGATTAGGAAATCAGGAAACAAGGCTCTGTAAAACAATTACTATTATTTCATTTTAACCTCTTCCGCTCCCGAATAATCTAAGGCTGATTATTCGGGAAAGTTATTTCTCATAGATAAAGTATAATTTAGCTTATGAATAAGACAATTATTGAAAAAGCTAAAAAAATCGAACTCCTTTTAATGGATGTGGACGGAGTATTAACCGACGGCAAAATGTATTTCCTGCCTCAACAAAACGGAAAAACACAAGAATTTAAATCTTTTAACGCCGTCGATGGGATTGGCATCAGAATGCTCGCCCTTTTCGACATCTCAAGCGGCGTAATTACGGGCAGAGAATCCGAAGACGCCCAAGAGCGAGCCGAAACATTGGCTATGAGATATGCCTATCAGGGCTTTCTTTCCAAAACAAAACCTCTGGAAGAAATATTGAAAGATGCCGGAATAAAACCTGAAAACACAGCCTATATCGGCGATGATTTAACGGATATCCCGGTGCTTAAAAAAGTGGGCCTTGCCTGCGCGCCAAACAATGCCATTGAAGAAGTTAAAAAAGTATCTCATTTTATAACTGAAAAAGCCGGCGGACAAGGGGCGGTAAGGGAAGTTTGCGACCTTATACTTAAGAGCCGCGGACATTGGGATAAAGTTATGGAATATGTTGAAACGGCTCATTGGCCCAGTGTAGAAAAGCATAAAATCAAAATTGTTAAATACTCGGAATATTCAAGAATAAATTCCTAAAATTATGATAGCCTACATTACAGCTTTTGCCGCCGGTTTGGCGTCTTTTTTCACTCCATGCGTGCTTCCGCTATTACCCGGTTATCTATCTTTAATATCAGGCTTTTCCGCGAAGGAACTTTCAAAAGGCGACAATAAAGACGCGACAAAAAAAGCCGTGATTAACTCCCTGTTTTTTACGGCGGGTTTTTCCATAGCATTTTCATTTCTCGGCGCCGCGGCGTCAAGCGTGGGTAATATCCTGTTTGAATATAAAGACCTGCTGCTCAAAATTTTCGGATTCATATTGTTTTTTATGGGCATACATATGACAGGCGTTTTAAATTTTAGAATCTTAAATTATGAAAAACGCTTTTCAATGAAAAAAATAAAGCCCGGATATTTAGGCTCATTTCTTATGGGTTTCGCTTTCGCGCTCGGCTGGTCGCCGTGCATAGGACCGATACTTGCCGGCATATTGGCGATGGCCGCCGGCAGTGAAAATATATTTAAGGGAATCAGTCTTCTTTTTGTTTATTCCATGGGACTTGCCGCGCCTTTTATACTTTCAGCGCTTTTAACGGCGAAATTTTTCAAGTGGATTGCCAAATATAAAAATGTCCTGCGCTATAGTGAAAAAACAGCCGGCATTATAATCGCCATCCTCGGCATACTTCTTTTTTTCAATAAACTAAACTGATTTCCGCAATTAACAAAGGCTTACATTTACTATACCGACAAAAAAATAGCCGATCTTTTTTATTGACCGACTATTTAAAATATTCTGATATCAATGGAATAATTTTATTTTAAATTTATTCCACTTTTATCATTCCCCTTCTCTTTGCTTCAGCGTCGCCAAAGGGCAAAATTGTCTTATCATTATATTTGGCCCCCTTTAAGTTTGTTTTCTCAAAAATAGCGGTGTCCATACATATTCCGCTTAAATCAACCATACTCAAGTCAGCCCCGCTTAGATTGGCCCTATACAAATGAACATCACTCAAATTAGCTCCACTCAGATTAGCCACTTTCAGATTAGCGCCACTCAGATGAGCCCCGCTTAGATTAGCCCCGCTTAGGT
>DAOWGR010000104.1 GCA_030637365.1 Elusimicrobiota bacterium | reverse complement strand
GCTTCTTTTTTTTTATATTTTGGCACAAATTTTTCATATTTATGCCCGATATCTTCAACGGATTTGCCTTTCCACATTTTCGCTATTTCCAGCAGCATCGGCAGTTCTTCTTTTCTTAATCCGAATTTGCCGGCGATGGAAATGACATTTTTGCCACTTTTAGTGACATTTCCTCCTCCCTGGCCCAGTTTTGTCAGCTCATCGGAGCTTAATTTTCCGGAAGCCAGAGCGTCTTTATACAATTGGTCGTGGGCGGCCATGAAATAAGAGCCGGACAGCCACGGCATTGGATAAGAACCTCTCATATTTTGCGTTTTTCCCATCACTATCAATTCATCGGGAAAAAGTGACGGGCTTAAACGCGAGAAGGCGCGTTTGAGGGCTTTGGCTCTTCTGATGATGTTTATTTCACCGTCATGCGCGAACCATTCTCGGCTATACCAATACGGAAATTCCATGTCGGCCGATGATTTTGTTTTAAAATATCTTTCTTTCCACTTTTTTATATTTTCTTGCGGCATTGCGATTCACCTCTTAAAAAACTGTTGGTCATTTTTTTAATATTACACGAGTTTAGCGCTGGGAAAATTGTATTTGTATATTTTGCGGTTCTATAACTCCAGGGATTTTTGACACTAAGACTCTTTAATATATTGTATCAAACGAATGCCGTTATTTGATAGAATGAATAATATTAGGGGATTGAATAATGGCGCATAGAGCTATTGAAAAAACTATAAAAATAGAAAATAAGCCGGACATAATAATTCGTTTGGCCAGAATTAGCGATATTCGGCGGATACAGATGATGTATGCCGAAGTTTACGGCGTCAATTATTCAATTCCGGTTATGGCTGACAAAGATTTAATGCGCAAAGCGATTGAAGACGACTTGTATTATTGGCTTGTGGCCGAAAGCAATTCAAGGATAATAGCCAGTCTTGTTTATGTTGTTAATAAGGAAAGGCGCATATCTAAAGCTTTTGGAGCGGTTGTTTCCAAGGAATATCGCGAGCATGATTTGGCCAGAACAATGATGAAACTTACTCTTGATAATGTAACCAAAAAAAGAAATCTTGTTGACCTTGTTTACGCCACCACAAGAACCACCAATTACGCTCCGCAAAAATTGACCGAAAGTCTTGGTTTTTTAAAGTTAGGCGTTTTTCCAAATACTCATAAAGTTTATGAAAACGAGACGCATTGTTTGACAGCTTATTTTACCGAAAAGGCTTTGTCAAAGAGAAGAAAAAATCCCGTTATAATAAAGCAGGTTGAGCCCTTTTATCGGATTGTTCAGAAACAGATGGATTTGGATGAGCCGAAGATAAAAAACATAGTAAAAGATTTATCGGAAAATAAGAAGAAAAAAGTTCTTGAATTTGAAGTGATAAAGGCGCCCAATTTTATTAAAAACCGTTTTTGGAAAACAAAGGACACGAGTTTTTTTAAAAACGCTTTTATGCCTTTTTATGAGCCTAATCTTTTATTTATAACTCCCGACCAGTCAACCGAGGTTTATTTAAGCTATAGCGACAAAGACAAAAACAGCGTAATACTCGGAGGGTCCACGACTGAAAAGGCGGATATCGTTCTTGAAAGCGTGTCGCTCGCTCTTAATGATATGAATATGTCTTATGTGGAAATTGTTCTGGACGCTTATAATCCCGAACTTCAGCATAAGGCGATGTTGGCGCGCTATATTCCAAGCGGTTATTTTCCCTGCGCTAAAAAAGTGGGCGATATGCGCCATGATTGCATTATTTTTTCAAGAACCTTTGAAGCGCTTGATTTAAGCAATGTCAAAGTAACTTCCGTTTATAAAACTTTTCTTAAAGAATATGTCAAATTATGGGAAAAAATGTATATAAGTTCCGCTTTTGAAAATGAAGAAAGAAAAAAATAATATTCCGGCCTTTTTTAAACCGATTAAAATAAAATCAGACATTGAGAGATTATTGGAATCCGCGCCTTTTGAAATTGGCGCGAAAGCTTCCGCTTTATTTACCGGCGCGATGCGGGCCGCTATGAAAAGCCAGCTTAGGCATTCAAAATTTCTTAAAGCTTTTTACCGTATGGAAAAATATTCGCCCGATATGCTGCGCGGCGAGACCGATATTTTTAATATTCCTTTCATTTCCGTCGCCGCTTTTAAAGAAAGAGAGCTGACCACTTTGCCGAAAAATCGCATCGCGCTTGAACTTTCATCCAGCGGCACGACAGGCCAGAAAAGCCGCATGCTTCTTGACAGAGATTCTCTTATAAGAGTAAGAAGGATGGCATGGAAAGTGTTTGAAGGCCTCGGGCTTACGGATTTGAATCATAAACTCAATTATATTTGTTTTACCTATGATCCCGCGGTGGCTAAAGATTTGGGCACAGCCTGGACGGATAAACTTCTTACCGATTTAACGGGCAAGGGCGAAATATTTTACGCCTTTAAGTGGGATAAAAAGAAGAAAGATTTTTATTTTGATATAGAAGGCAGTGTTGCGGCGCTTAAAAAATTTGAAGAACTCGGCCAAAGAACGAGAATACTGGGTTTTCCGGCTTTCGCTTTGAAACTTGCGGAAGAATTTAAAAAAAAATACGGCCGGTATGTCAGGCTTAGTAAAGATTCAACCGTGATTACCGGCGGCGGCTGGAAGACTTTAAGCGATGAAGCGATAGATAAGAAAGTTTACAGGAAAATTTTAGCTGATAATTTATCAATACCGGTAGAAAATGTTCGTGATTTATTCGGCATGGTTGAGCATGGCGTGCCTTATGTTGATTGCAAATTTGGCAATTTTCATATTCCCAATTATGGCAGAGTTATAGTCAGAGATCCCGCCACTTTAAAGCCGCTTGGCTATGGCAAGTCCGGTTTATTGCAATTTATAACGCCGTATCTCACGAGCTATCCTTCCATTTCAATTCTTTCAACCGACTTCGGCAGGATTGAGAAAAAATGCTCATGCGGCATTAAAGGTCCCGTGCTTTTTATCGGTGGTCGCGCGGGAGTTAAAAAGCTTAAAGGCTGCGCCATCAGCGCTTCCACAATGTTATAAGAAAGCGTAAAGCGCGTAAGTGCGTAAGCGCGAAAGTAGCCGCAAAGCTTGCTTTGCCATTAAAGAAATTAGAGAGTAGTAAGCAGACAATATGAAAATGACCCTACCACCTCCTCACCAATCTTTGATTGATATGTTTTTGAGTCCCGCCTATGGCGGGACTGAGGGGGTGGTAGGGTGAAGAAAATACTTATTCTATTGATGGTTTTATCTCCCGTATCTTTGCGGGCGCATCCGCATGTATGGATTGACGCTTCCATAAAAGTTCATTTTAATGACAAAAAGCAAATAATGTCAATTACGGAAGTTTGGGAATTTGACGATATGTTCAGTTTGGCGGTTATCAAAGCGAATGATAAAAATAATGATAAAAAATTTGACGAGAAAGAAGTTGTAAGCGTAAAGAAGTCTTATTTTTTGAATCTCCGGAATTACGGGTTTTACACCAATATTTTTGTTGACGGCAAAGAATTTCCTTTATCAATGTCGCTTACCGATTTTAGCGCGGAAATTGTGGATGAAAAAGTCGTTTATGTTTTTACCATCGCTTTTTCAAAACCACTTGAGCCTTTCGCGCGGAAAGTGGATATTGGCATTTATGATTCGCAATATTACGCCGATATTTTTTATTCCGAAGATCCTTTTTTCGCCGAAGGCGTTAAAGCCGAAGAATGCCCGTATTATATTTTTGAAGATAAAAAACATCCCACTTATTTCGGATTGGTTAATCCGAAAACCATAAGATTATGCGGAAAGCCCTGATTTTAATATTTTTATCGCTTGGAATGATGTTTGTATTTGCTCAGTCCAAAGCTTTTTCTTCTTCAAACCTTGAAGGAAACGCGCGAAGCGATAGCGTTTCATCTTCGTCACCGGTCAATATCATTTGGTTTAAATTTTTGCAAACACAAAGACAAATCAACCGAAAACTTACTCAGTATTTAAGCGAAATAAAAAAGGGGGATAAGCCTTTTCTTATTTTGATTGTTTTTGGTTTGGCTTTTTTATATGGAATACTTCATTCCATTGGGCCCGGTCACGGCAAGCTTATTATATTGTCATATTTTACGGCTCATGAAGCCGGATGGCCGAGCGCGATAATGATGGGATTTCAAATAGCTTTCATCCATGCTTGTTCCGCCATTATTTTGGTTTTATCGGTTAAAAACATCGCCAAATATATTTTTCTCTCTTCAGCTTCTGGAGAGATGTTGGTTCTTACGCTGATAAGTTACGGAGCCATAGCGTTTATGGGATTTTTTTTATTGTGGCAGACATATGGGAACTCTGAAAAACAAGCTTTTGAAAATATAAAAAAAAGCGCCAAAGCGAATAAATCACAATGGCTTCTCGCTTTAAGCATCGGGCTTATTCCGTGTACGGGAGCCTTATTGATTTTATTTTACGCTATGGCAAAACAAATGTTTTTTATAGGCATTGTCAGTGTTTTCTTTATGGCTTTGGGGATGGCGTTTACATTATCCGCGATTGGCGCGGCATACATCATAGCAAGGCGGAGGATTAGTTATTTCGCTTTTCCCAAAAAAAGAAAAAAAAGTATTTTGATTTTCCGGTATCTTGGAGCGGGCTTGATTGCTTTAATAGGCTCGGTTTTGTTTGTTAGAGTTTTAAAAATAATATTTTAGTTTTTATTACAATATATTTCAAAAATAGTGTTAAATATTAATAATATAAAGGGTTTGCAGAGCGTATAAGATTCGCAGGCGAGTATGAGGATATAGATAATTTATGACCCTACCAACCTGCTCAGGCCACAAAGTGGCCTTAAAAAATACCAATCAGAGATTGGTGAGAAGGTGGTAGGGTGAAAATAAAAGACACATATTTATTCGGAGAAGTAAGAAACAAAAAAAGCTGGAACGCTGAAGAACTGGAAGATTTGGGCCGCAAGGCTAAAAGTCGGGCGGCTATTTTAAAAAATGTTCCAAGAGAGTATATTCTAAATGTTCTTGCCGAGACGGGAAAAATTTTTAAAGATAAAAATTCCGCGTTCAGAAAATTGGCGCTTGAACATCTAAGGGGAGCGGTTTCTTTTTCCGAGCCCGTAATTGTTGAAACTTTGAATATCATTCCGGAAATTCTTTCAAAAAAAGAGCTGTCAAAAAGAATGAATCTGGAGCTTTTTTTGCCTTACGCGCTTGAAACAGCCGTTGAAAGACGCGGTTATGACGGGCTTATAAGAGCCGTGCCGAGAGGCGTTGCTTTGCATATTGGCGCGGGTAATGTGTTTTTGGGAATAATAGATTCGCTTATTTTGGGCATGCTGACCAAAAACGCCAATATCGTAAAAATTTCATCCACAGGCTCAAATTTCGCTAATATTTTTATGCAGGCTCTGCGGTCTTGCGATAAAAAAGGAATTCTTTCTTCTTCGGTAGCCGTGATTAATTGGAAAGGCGGACAATCGGATTTGGAAGAGACTATTTTAAAATTTACAAATACCGTTTTTGTCTGGGGCGGAGCGGGGGCCGTGCTTTCATATCGCCGGATAGCTCCTCTCGGCGTTAATGTAATGGGCTTTGGACCTAAAACAAGCATGGCCATTGTTTATGAAAACGAGTGGAAAAATGAAGGCTATAAAGGCATAGCGGAGAAAGTGGCAAAAGATGTTTGCGCTTGGGATCAATCCGCGTGTTCTTCCATGCATACGCTTTATTTTATTTGCCCGGACAAAAAACAGCATAAACGCATAATTGAAGGTTTCACGCGCGAGGCTGAAAAAGCTTTTTCAGCCTATCAGAAAAAACTGCCGCAAGGCGGTTTATCCGAGGATGAAAAAGTTGAAATAACCAAAGCGAGGCAAATGGCGAAAGTGGATAAGGCTTTTGATAACGCGGAGATTAAAAGTTCGTTTCCAAAAACCGATTGGACCATTATTTATGAAAAATCGCCGGATTATAAAATTTCACCGCTTAACAGAGTGATGTATTTTAAGATAGTTTCTTCATTGAAAGAGATTAAGAAAAGCGTTAAGAAGTATTCGGGTTATATACAAACCATTGGAGTCGGCGGCCATCTTTGCGACAGAAAAGAAGTCGTTGACGCGTTTTATGATTTGGGAATAGCGCGAGTGGTAAAACTCGGCAAGATGCTTGAAGGTGTGACAGGCTCTCCTCATGACGGTATTTATCCGATGATGAGTTTGATAAATTGGATAGGTATAGAGGGCAAGCCGTCGCAACTTGAAAGAATAAGCGAATTGATTAGATTTGTCAAAGAGAAAAGCCCTTTTTATAAAAAGCATTTGGCCGCTGTCGGTGAAATAAGAACAATGGAAGATTTTCAGAAAGTGCCTTTTCTTGAAAAAAATCATATTTATGACAATACTCCTCCCGACAGTTCCGCGATGATGACAAGTAAAGTTCACAGAGGTGTTTACTTTGCCAGCGGCGGTTCAACGGGAAGCCCCAAATATATCTTTTATAATTCTCATGAATATGATCATACGGTAAGGATGTTGGCTTATACCATGGAAGCCGGGGGTTTAAATTCTGATGATGTGATAGCCAATTTGTTTATAGCTGGAAATTTATGGTCCAGCTGGCTTTCAGTTGAAAAAGCCATAGCCTATACCAAGGCGATATCGGTTCCGGTCGGAAGCAGTCTGCCGATGGAAAATATTGTTAAGTATCTTGAGGATTTTAAAGTGACGGCAGTCATAGGTTTGCCTTCTTTTCTTGTCAGATTGGCTGAATTCGCCAATGAAAACAGAAAACAGTTTAAGTTGAATATAAAAAAGATTTTTTACGGAGGGGAATATGTCGGCGATGAGATGATTAAATTTTTCCAAAAAATATTTCCCGGCGTTGAGGTTAAATCCGCCGGTTTCGCGACGGCTGACGCGGGCGTGGTGGGTTTTCAATGCCAAAAATGTTCCAAAGGCGTTCATCATTTATTTGACCACAGCCAATATATGGAATTTGTAAATCCCCAAACGCTTAAGCCCGTAAAAGCCGGAGAAATAGGCGAACTTGTCATTACAAGTTTAACCAAGAGGCATATGCCGATAATAAGATTTCGCCTCGGCGATTTGGGGCGTTGGATTTTAAAGCCTTGCGAATGCGGACGGAAAGAGCTGCTTTTTGAAGTTTTGGGCCGCTCTGACGATAGAATTCATGTCGGCGGGGCTCATCTTTTTGTTTCAGATATTCAAAATGCCGTCGGCAAAGTAAAAGAGCTTAGTTTTAATTTTCAATTAATGATGGAAAAAAAGGGATATAAGGATACTTTAACGGTAGCGGTTGAAGTTAAAAACGCTAAGGATTTGAATAAGGCGGATAAGATTTCACAAAAACTCAGAAAAGAAATTTACAGCCATTGCGAAGATCTTAGAGAAAGCATTAAGATGAAATGGCTTGACGCTCCAAAAATAGAATTGCTGGCGCCCAATTTTATTGAAAGAGTGCTGAGAACCGGAAAAATCAAAAGAGTAATAGATAAAAGGATAAAAATATAAAACGGAGTGTTTGGTAGGTAGGAGTAAGCGTCAATTATACTTACCCTCAAGACCAGGGTCTTCTAGAGGTCGCCCTTCCGTCTCTCGGCCTCCTGAATGTACAAGTCGGCCTCCGAACGGTCTTGCTGGCAAATATAATCGCCGCTTCATTTAATGCTCCGTTTTATATTTTTAAAAAAGAAAATGTCCCGCCCTATCTAAGATAAATCCGAATTACCCCAGAGCCTAAATAAGGAAATCCCCGACAGAATTTGATATATTGTTTTTAGAAAAGAAAGTGAGGAAAAAACATGAAAGATAAAATACACATTATAATTGGAAGTATTATTACTGTTTTATTGCTTGTATTGATTTTAAAACCCACAACTGGGAAATTTACAATTACAGGGAGCAGTCAAAGTAATAGTGCATTTTTATTGGATACGACGAATGGCAATACTTGGTATATTGCTTCGGGTGGAAAGATACTAATTAAAGAAAAGTGATTGGTAGGTGTGGTAAAATTTTGATTAT
>DAOWGR010000156.1 GCA_030637365.1 Elusimicrobiota bacterium | reverse complement strand
CCTTACATGGTACATGGTGCCGCGAGTTGGAATCGGACCAACGACACCTGGTTTTTCAGACCAGTGCTCTACCACTGAGCTACCGCGGCACACTAATTACTTCCATATCGGTAATATTAGCATTTTTTGCAAAAACTTTTAAATTTTCTGAAAGCTCTGAAATATTTGGTATCCCCAATAGGTGTCCATTCATTGTCCAAAATGGCCATATTTTCTTTTAGCCGTTTATTTGACAAACAAACATACCTTAAGTTACAAAAGACGCTGAATATCCCAAAATTTTTTGCAAAACAGGCAAATCACGGGCATTCCCCACAAAAACCGGATCGGTTAAAACTTATTAAATTTTATCGCTGTTTTGCCTATCTATAAATTACGGAAAATATTTTCAAAGCGACACTGCGCTGTCATCTTTATGTTCTATAATACTTAATAGATAAAATTTGGCCGTCTGATGGACATAATCTCTTGATACGGCACCCGCCTGTCATGGCGGTATACACCCGCCACAAGTGGGTTTACTTGCCATGGGTTTATCCCATGGTCCCGTGAGCATAACCTTGAGGAGCCGCAATGTTTAAAAGAAGAATTTCAAAATCACAATATATGATGGGGTTGCAATGCCTGAAAAGAATTTGGCTTTATAATTATAGAAAAGACCTTATCGGACCTGTTCCCGAAGACAAACAATTGCGTTTTGACGAAGGCCATCTGGTGGGAGAACTTGCACGGCGCTATTTTAAAGGCGGCAAACTGATTGGATTTAATTATACGCGCTTGCGCGAAGCGATCGAGGAAACCGCGCGCTTGATTAAAAACGGAAGCAAAATTATTTATGAAGGCGCTTTTGTGTTTAATGATGTTTTAATCCGAGCCGATATTTTAAAGAAAAACAAAGATAATTCATGGAACTTGATAGAAGTTAAAAGCACAACCTCGGTAAAAGATATACACGCTTATGACACCGCCATACAGAAATATGTCCTTGAAGGACTGGGCTTTAAAATAAAGGCTGTAAAAATGATGTATATAAATAATAAATTCATTAAAAACGGAGAGATAAATTCAAAAGATTTCTTTACTCTGGAAACAATAACGGAGCCTGCAAACACTCATCTTAAAGAAGTGAAAAAGAATCTGCGAAAATTCATGAAAACTCTTTCAAATAAAAAAGAGCCGAAAATGGAAATAGGCCGGCACTGCGCGAGCCCTTATGAATGCGAATTCCGCGAACATTGCTGGAAAGATATACCCGATTATTCAATTTATGATTTTCCGCATCTTTGCTGGCAAAAAATAAATGAGCTTGAAGAGCTGGGAATAATGAAAATCAAAGATATTCCCGATGATTTTCCATTAAGCCCATGGCAACAACTTTTTTTGAAAGCTGAGAAAACAAATAAACGCATTATAGATACCGGCTCTATAAGCGATTTTATAAAAGAACTCAAATATCCTCTTTACTTTATTGATTTTGAAACCATAATGCCTTCACTGCCGCTTTATAATGGCTCTCGGCCTTATCAGCAAATAGTGTTCCAGGTGTCTTTGCATATACAAAATAAAGCCGGAGGAGAATTAAAACATCTTGAATATTTGGGCGACGGCAAGAATGATCCCCGGCCAATGCTCGTAAAATTCATGCTCAAGCATATTAAAGCCAAAGGCTCGCTTGTGGCTTATAACGCGAGTTTTGAAAAAACAAGAATAAAAGAGATGGCGAGAGAATTTCCAAAATATGCCAAAGACTTATTAAAAATGAAAGATAGAATGGCGGACATTATGAAGCCCTTTCAGAAAAGAAAATATATTGATCCGCGATTTCGCGGCAGTTATTCTTTAAAAAAGGTTCTCCCCGCATTAGTCCCCGCCATGACTTATAAAGGTTTGGATATAGGCGACGGAGGAGAGGCCCAAACAGCTTATTTAAATATGCTTTCGGGAAAATTATCCGCAGGAGAAACAAAGAAACTAAGAAAAGACCTTAAAATTTATTGCGGGCAGGACACTTTGGCCATGGTTGAAATTTTAAAAAGCCTTTATAAGTCGGCCTAAAGAGAACTTGAAACCTTGGATTAATAATGGCTCTCAGGACAATTCAAAATAAATGGCATAACCCAAGCAGTCCTCGCCGCACAATTGCCTAAAGCGGTATTTATTATCACACTGCTCCGCTTCTTCAAATACTTTCACGCCGGATATTATAAAAAACCTCCGCGGCCACAAGGTCGCGGAGGTTATATTTATCGGTATTTCCTAATATTCAAACTAAACAATCAGCCTTAAAAAACAAGGGAATATTTATGTGCCAATCTGAAACAGATTATATTCCCAATACTCCCACTCATAACTTATGCCTTCCAAAGCTTTGGAAAATTCATGTCCGTGCCACGCATTATAATTGGGCGACGACATTATGGTTTTAACCAAATGCCTCAATTCTTCTATGCTTGCTTGCATCTTGTCAAAGGTGACATCAATGACTTCCCATTCAACACCTTCTCCATTAGTCTCTTGGCATTTATCCAGGAAAACATAAGTTTTGTTTAAAATGCCCGCGTACTTTTTTATCCCATTTACATACTCTTTCGGCGCTCCGTTCGGATTAGCGACAAGTTGTTGAGATATTTCCGCAATGCTTTTTACATAATATCCCATCATTCCATCATCTTGACTTGATTCCTCTTGCTTCACAAACGCTTTCGCGGTTTCTCCAACCACCGGCACAAAAATTCCAGAGATTTTTTCGGAAACAAATATTTTGGATTTCATCTCTCCGTCAAAATTAATATTGCCCGCTGAAACGATTAAAACGGCAAAAAATACCAAAGGAACCGCCATAAATATTGATTTTTTGTTTGATTTCATTTTTTCTCCTTATTCAGGATAATCTTCGTTTATAGTTTAACAAGAATGGATGATTCCCACATCTAACAAAAGACCCATCTATCAATT
>DAOWGR010000110.1 GCA_030637365.1 Elusimicrobiota bacterium | reverse complement strand
TATTATGGGTATTGGCTTTTTCAAATTCCGCTTTTGAACGGCAAAACAGAGCGGCGGCCAGATGCACTACGACATCGCAATTTTCAAAAGCCTTTTCAACCGAATGAGAATTGTCATAATCTATCACGGCGTATTGCATATTTTCAAGGCGTTTTTTAGGCAGCCTTCTTGTTAAGATTCTCGGCTGATATTTATCTTCCAGAAGTTTTTTCGCGAGCGCTCTGCCTATAAATCCGGTTCCGCCGGTAATTGCTATTACTTTCATTTTATTCAAACTCCTTTACGGCTTCAATAACGGTTTCGGGAGTCTCTTCTTCAATTTTATCCAAAACCTTATCCAAACTTTTATTGATCTTTCTTAAATGTTTGGCGGGAATATTCTTTTTTACCAGCCCCAATTTATGCAGGCCGGTTTGAATTGTTTCTTTTGTGGGATAGTCTCCGTCTTTTAGTTTTTCAAGAACGGTTACTCTGTCTTCCTGCGGCAGCGTAAGCGCTATGGACAAAAACATGACGAGCAATATGGCGAGATGCACTATAAGTCCCAATGCCCCGCTTATAAATTTTATTATTTTAACGCTTAGATTTATAAACATCATAAAGCCGCTCCAAAGCACGATTGAAATGGCGAGATAGTATCCGCCGAATTCTCCCGTCTCGGGATAACTGAGAAATACAGCCATATGAATGGCTATTATAAGCCCTACTTTAATCAATAATTTCATAATCAATCCTCTAATACATAATTTGTAAACGGCGTAAATACGAAAATAAGATGATACGGTGATACGAAAAATTTATATTTATCACTACTTCCCTGCAACCGCGCTCTGTATGTGATTTGTTTTTGACGTTACTGCCTCTCTGCAGCATTGCCGCGCTGTTGCACTGTTTTCTCTACTCCATCGTTTTAAATTCCACATGAACGCTTAATCTTTTTTCATGAAAATCGTCCGGTAAAACATCAAAAGGAGCCGCGCTTTCAACGGAGCTTAAAGCGGCATTGTCAAAAAGCCTGTTTCCCGAACTTTTTTCCACTTTAAGATTTTTTATTGTTCCGTTTCTTTGTATATTAAAAAATATCACGGCTCTCATATCGCCCGAACTGGGCATTTTCGTCATCCATTTATCGCTTAAAGCGTTTCTTACCAAAGAGATATACCACGGATATGGGAAATCCGAAAAATCGGTGGAAATGCCGGAGGGTTCCGCCGAGCCGTTTTCAATCGCTGTTTCTTCTTTCACTTCTTCTTTATCGCTAAAAAACAAAGTATTGGCTTTTTCCAACATGCTTGGTTTTGGCAGAGGCAGAGCCGGCTCTTCTTTTTTCTGTTCCGCTTGCGGCTTTTGAATCGGTTTAGTTTCTTTGCTTTTTTTTATAGTCGGTTTCACGGTTTTTTTTATTGTTCTGCGGCTTTTTATATCCATCGCGTTCATTATTTTTGACGGACCTATGAAATCAATATAATGGACGGATTTTTTTTTATTTGAAAAATGTCCGTTGCCTATAAACAAAAGCGTTAACAGGATTGAAAAGTGTGCTGATGAAGAATATAACAGATATTGGCGCATGTTTTTAATTTAAAATATTGCCGTGGAATTTATTTTTTTCCGGATTTCTGAATAACACCTATCCCTATTTTTCCGGCGCCCAGATCTTTGGCGATATCAAGCGCCGTGACGACTTTTTGTATGCTGACTTTTTTATCCGCCTGGACCAATACGCTTTTTTTTCTGGATTTTGAAAGTCTTAAAACGAGCTCTTTTTTCAGTTTTGAAAATTTTGTTTTTTTGCCGTCAATAATAGCGGAGCCGCCGCGCAATATTTGCACGGTTATCACTTTATTGCTGTCGGACGATTTGGATGACGCCGATGATTCGGGAAGATTGACTTTAATTTTTGATTGCATCAGAAAAGGCGTCATAACCATGAATATAATCAAAAGCAAAAGGCATATATCTATGAACGGTATCATGTTTATT
The DNA here is from genome assembly GCA_030637365.1 of Elusimicrobiota bacterium. GTDB lineage: Bacteria > Elusimicrobiota > Elusimicrobia > Elusimicrobiales > UBA9959 > JAKLQJ01. The sequence continues at coordinate 10,517 of DAOWGR010000110.1, read as the reverse complement.
TCCGCTATAATTCCTTTTTTTACTTGATGTATGCGCATAATTTTTTAATTAATTTTTTGAAGAATATTCGCGTAGATGGAGTTTTGTTATGATTTGTTCCGTTATCCAGTTCATATCGCTTGAGAACTTATTGAGCTGGCCTGAAAAATAATTATAAGCGATAATTGCCGGTATCGCCACAAAAAGTCCCGCCGCAGTGTTTACAAGCGCTTCGGCTATGCCCATCGCTATTACGGACGGTCCAGCTCCCGCGTATTGAGCCAAATCTCTGAAAGCCCGCATAATGCCTATAACCGTTCCCAACAGGCCTATAAAGGGGCTTATGCTGGCGATTGTCGCTATTATTGTCAGGCTTTTGGAAAGTTTGGATACATGCCATTCAATGGCTTTTTCCGCGAGTTCCCGTTTTTCAAGAGCCGAACCGTAATTATTCATGACTCTGTTGACTATATCTGTATAAGGGCTTTTGGTTTGCGCGGATAATTCCATTATTCGGTTTGTATTGGAGGCTTTTAGCAGGCTGTGCGATTTATGAATAAAAAGCCGCATTCCAGAGAATGTTTTTTTATATTTTCTCCATCTTTCCCAAATGAGAGCGATGGAATATATCGAAAGGCCGGCAAGCAGAAAGAGTATCGGGCCTCCGGCCATGAGCATTTGTTTTAAATTTAAGTCCAGCATAGAATAAGCTCCGTAGTTATAGTATTGACCAATTATAGCAATTTATGAAAAGGCAAGTCACAGACCACAGGGGGATAAGGAATCAGGTCACAGTTTACAGGAGGAAAGAAAAGCCGCAGAGGTAATTAGGCGCAAAGTAATAAACTCTTCCGCATCGGCGCGGTGCTTTAAGCGCCGTGATTATGCGGGAGTGGTTGGGGCGGCAGAAGTCAGAAATCTGCAACAAGGATTATAAAGTTATTGGGATTTTATTTTATTTTTACTGGTGTCCGGCAACCGGTGACTTGTTTTCCACCACACTGCTTGCCCTTTTGACTTGTCCTTCCGTAGCTTTTTAGCGAAGGAGGAAACTTTAGCGTAGGAGGGTCGCGCTATTTTCTGTTGTTGCCGTTACTGCCGCGCTGTCGCTCTGTAGCGCTGCCGCGCTATCTATGTTCCTTATCTGCCGAAGGTGTATTTTACTTTGTTTTCAATATTTTCAAAATAACCGCTTAAAAGATTTATTTTTGAGCGAATGGCGTTATAAAATTCTCTTCGTTCCGCTGTTTTTATGGTGTCAATGGATTCAAATTCTTTCAGTTTATTAAGCGCCTCAAAAAGCTCTTCTTTTATTTGATTGTTTTCTTTGTTTTTCCATGTAATTTCGCTTTTGAGCTTGCCTATTTCTTCACAGAAATTTTTTGAACGAATTTCATAATCTCTTCTTTCGTCCATCATTATATTTTGAAATTCTTCATTTTTATTAAGCATTGATTCCATCGCATCATGATGGTTTCTGCTAAAAACCTCTTTATCTTCCATTTCCGATTCAAATTCTTTAATCTTTTTATTCAGGATTTCTTCGGAATCTTTTTTATAATCGGCATATTCATCGGAAAGGTCTCTGATTTGTATTCTGAGTTTTGAAACCTCTTCGGTTTGCTGCGATAAATTTTGAATCGTAACGGAGTATTTTTCTTCACAGCGTTTTTTATAAGTTTTGTAAATTGTTTCCCAAGACGGGTGTTCCGCGTTCGCGCGGGCATTGGCGGACGCTCTTTTAAGTTTTTCAACAAGATTTTTTATGTCATTGTTTTTTTTAAGCAATTCGTTTTCAAAATGCCTTTTTTCATTTGAATATTGATGTTTTAGATTGTTTATTTCATTTTCAAATTTAAGATTTTTTCTCAGGGTTTTTTCCAAAACAGGCCTTAACGCTTTTACCTCGTCGCTAATATGCCGCGCCGGATTTTGGCTAACCGGGTTTGTCAGAAAAATATGGAAAGCCGGCTCAAGATAGGCTTCACTCCATTGACCGAGAGCTTTTTCCGGGCAGACCAGGGAGTTTTTATTAAACCCCGGAATCTGAGCGAGTTCTTTGGGATAAAAAGGACCTCTGATGCTCCTTTTTATATAGGCGTAATGTTTGGAGATATGTTCCATGACAAATTAAATGATAGTAAAAGCATGTTACAAAGAGATTACAAAATTCAACTATTTAGATTTTCCAGGATATTCTTCGGGTTTACGGGTTTTATAACGCCATTTTCGGTAATAATGGCGGTAATAAGCGAGGCTGGAGTCACATCAAAGGCGGGATGCCTTACTTTAACGCCTTTTGGCGCTATTCTTTGCGTTTTAATGAAAACCACTTCTTTTTCCCCTCTTTCTTCTATTTCAATTTCTTTTCCCGTTTTAAGTTTTAAATCTATGGTCGGAATTGGCGCCACGACATAAAAAGGAATTTTATGGTGTTTCGCGAGTATGGCGAGCGAATAAGTTCCTATTTTATTGGCGGTGTCGCCGTTTGCCGCTATTCTGTCGGCGCCGACCAGTATCGCGTTTACTTTGCGGGTTTTAATGATATGAGCGGCCATATTGTCGCAGATAAGAGCGCTTGGCACTTTTTCTTTTAGAAATTCCCACGCGGTTAATCTGGCGCCCTGAAGGTAAGGGCGCGTTTCCGAGGCATAGGCGTATTTGATTTTCCCTTTTTTATGCGCCGCTGTTATTACTCCGACCGCCGTTCCCATGCCCATTGTGGCTAAAGCGCCGGCATTGCAATGGGTCAGGACTATGGAGTTTTTTTTTAGGAGTTTTGAGCCGTAAGCCGACATAACCGCGGTTGAGTCAATATCTTCTTTGGTTATTTTTTTCGCTTCATCCTCAATTGTTTTTATAAGCTTGGCGTAAATTTTTTTATCAAAGGGCTTGTTTTTATGTTCGTTTATAAAATTCAGGTTTTTTTTATGAAGTCTGTCCACGGCATAAAAGAGGGCTAAAGCGGTGGGTCTTGATTTTTTTAAAATATCAGCGGCTTTTTTTGTTTGTTTTAAGAGGTTGTTCCATGAGGAGGGTTTTTTAAAGCGCAGATCAATGGCATAGCCGAAAGCCGCGGCGCAGCCTATTAACGGAGCGCCTCTTAAAACCATGTCTTTTATGGCTTTTGCCGTCTGAACGGCATTTTTCGCTTTTACATAAAAAATCTTGTCGGGCAATAATCTTTGGTCAAGAAATTTTACGAAAGGAGGTTTATAGAGGGCTCTTTTTGGAATCATAGTCAAAATAGCGCGACAGTTCAACAGCTCGGCAGTGCAACAGAAGCGGTAAAAATAAATCACAAGCAACTTCAAATTAACAAACAGCGCGGGAAAAAAAGTCATCAGTTGCCAGACACCAGTTACAACAAGTTGCCAGACACCGGTTACCGAGAAAAATAAAATAAAACTTTAATAACTCTATAAACACACAATGCAGTAAACACTTAATGCTCTTTGCCGGCAATTGGGAAACGCTTGAACCTGTTTATTACTATCGCGTTGCCGCGCCGTTTCTTGTGGCCTGTATAGCCTGTTGCCTGTAGCCTATGACCCTGTCTTGTGACAGGTCATTATGGTATTGAATCTAAAAGATTTCTGAGTTCTTCCTCAGTTTTACCTATGATTTCAACCGTTTTTTCCCGGCCTTTGGCTCCTCGTATGATATTTACCATTTTTAGGGGAACTTCAAAGAATTCAGCGAGGTAGTCAACTAAAATATCATTTACTTTAGGGTCATTGACCTCGGCGCATATTTTAACGCGCAAAACGCTTCCTATTCGGCTTACCACTTCATTATCTTCACAGTTGGGGATTACTCTTACTTTTACAATCATTATTATCTCCCTGGTTACTGAAAATTTACTGAAATATCAGGCTGCCTATTCTGGGTAAATTGGAACCTTCTTCAACGGCTATATGAAAATCTTCGCTCATGCCGAGAGAAAGATAATTCTTTTTTTCACGGCAGTTTTGCTCTTGAGGAAAGTCTTTGTCAAAAATCTTTTTTACTTCTTTAAAAACCGGCCGTAATTCTTCGGGGTTTTTTAATATGGGGGCTATCGCCATATAACCGCGCGGTTCCATGTTTTGAAATTTTTTTGCTTCTTTCAGTAGATTTGAAACTTCTTTTAATGTTGTTCCCGATTGAACCGAAGAGCCGGTAAGATTTATTTGCAGCATAATGGGCGTTTTTTTGCCGAGAGAATAAGAATGTCTGTCAATTTGCTCGGCCGTTCGGATATTATCCACGGAATCTATCCAATCAAATAAATCGCAGATTTTTTTGATTTTATTGGATTGGATATGTCCTATGAAATGCATAGTCGCGTTTTTTCGCAATGGAGCGAGCCGGCCGTCTTTCCACTTGTCCAAAGAATCTTGCAGGCGGCTTTCTCCTATGAATTTTATCGCGTTATTTTCCAGAAGAGTTTTTACATCGCTGTCTTTGGCGTATTTTGTCACCGCCAATAAATCCACGGTTTTATAATCTCTGCCGGTTTTTTCGCATGCCTGATGCATTTTTCGCATTACCGAGTTTAAATTGTCTAAAACCTCAAGATTTTTTGGAGTATTCGGCATGTCAATAAGCATTTTATCAAATTTCCCTTGTTTTTCATAGGGGAAAACTGCGGCGGCGGCATTAAAACTTTCAGTAAACAGGGTTTTCAGCGAATCTTAAATATAATTCTATTTTGCTGTTATTACAGCATGAAGCATCGTAAGTCATTCACATTTTTAGTCTTAAGCCAAGTGGTAATGGGGCGGACGGTTCCTCCTTTCATTCATTCGCTTTTTTAAAAATTTAAGTCAAAAGTCCTAAATGCCAATAGGTCGAAATATTTTTAATTTATGCCCGTTTAGTTCATGCAATTCATGCGGTTTTTAAATTAAACTGTTTGCAGCGGTTAAAACCGCTTTGGAGGCGCATAATGAATCATGTAAAGAAATTTTTTTTCGCGGCAAGTATCGCAATCATTGCTTTTCCTCTCGTTCTTTCAGCTGAAACAAGCTCCATAAACGATTATTTGGCGGCGATGTTGAATAATAAAGTGTTTTCCTCGGTTAATATTGAAAAAATCAATTATGATTTGCCCGAAGCTTTTCCCAAAATGGAAATTGAGAATAAGAATTCAATCAATCATTCTTTCTCAATGCTCCTTAAGGAATTCGGATTGGACAAAATGAGGGTGGAAATAGACGGCAAAGACATAAAAGAGCAAAGCGATAAATTAAACAATAAAATCAGCTTTGAACTTGCTTTTAAATTGGCGATGACCAGTTTTATGAACGATAACGACGATTGGGAAAGCCCGTTGGCTCTCGCGATAGAAGACGCTTATGATATTTTTGATGAGGAAGGCAATTTTAATCCCACCCAAGAGCAATTGGTTGAAAAAGGCAAAGAAATACTTTTTTCGGTTTTAAATGATCCGGCCACGACAATAAGCTTATTAAGCTTATCGGACTATCCGCCGGAACGCTGCGAAACCGTTTCAGAGAATTGGATTTTTTTGCTTGATATGTCAAAATACAGCGATCATTATCATTGGGCCATTGTTGACCGTTTGGGTAAAGAGCCAGCGTATAATTACGGTTTTAATTAAGGGCTTGGAAAAGAATTAAAAAAACCCTCTCGCTTTTAAAGGCGGGAGGGTTTTTTTGTGTTGATTTAATTTTAGTTATTAATACATTCCTTCCATGCCGCCTTGAGGCATTGCCGGCATTTTATCCTTTTTTTCCGGAATATCGGCAACGAGAGCTTCCGTGGTAAGAAGAGTTCCCGCTATGGAAGCGGCGTTTTCAAGCGCCGTTCTGGTTACTTTTACGGGATCTATAATCCCGGCTTTCATCACATCAACATATTCATTTTTTTCGGCGTCAAAACCTATCTCGGGGCTTGAAGTTCTTACTTTTTCAAGCACGATAGAACCGTCCATTCCGGCATTTTCGGCTATTATCCTTAATGGAGCGAGAATGGCCTTTTTTACTATGTTTACGCCGGTTTCTTCGTCTTCGTCGGTTGTTTGAATTTTATCAAGAACCTTGGCCGCTCTTATGAGGGCTACGCCTCCGCCGGGTATAATGCCTTCTTCAACGCCGGCTTTAGTCGCGTTTCTTGCGTCTTCAACTTTTGATTTTTTCGCTTTCATTTCGGTTTCAGTCGCGGCTCCGACTCTTATTACGGCGACTCCGCCTGAAAGTTTAGCGAGTCTTTCTTCAAGTTTTTCCTTGTCATAATCCGAAGTCGTGTCCTCAATTTGTTTTCTTATCTGGCCGGTTCTTTTCTTTATTTCGGCTTTATCGCCCGCGCCGTCAACTATGGTTGAGTTTTCTTTGTCTATGACAACTCTTTTCGCTTTGCCAAGCTGTTCAAGAGTGGTTTTATCAAGTTTCATGCCTCTGTCTTCGCTTATAACTTCTCCGCCCGTGAGTATGGCGATGTCTTCAAGCATTTCTTTTCTTCTGTCGCCGAATCCCGGAGCTTTAATGGCGCAGCCTTTAAGGGTTCCGCGAAGTTTGTTTACCACTAAAGTGGCAAGGGCTTCTCCGTCTATATCTTCGGCCAATATAAGGAATTGTTTTCCTGTTTGAACGATTTTTTCAAGTGTTGGAAGAAGATCGCTCATGGCGGATATTTTTTTGTCGGTTATTAAGATATAGCAGTCTTCTATAACGCATTCCATTCTTTCGGAATCGGTTACGAAATAAGGCGACAAATAGCCTCTATCAAATTGCATGCCTTCAACCACATCCAATTCGGTTTCGGCCGTTTTGCCTTCTTCCACGGTTATAACGCCTTCATGTCCGACTTTTTCCATTGCTTGAGCGATAAGGTCGCCGACAACTTTATCATTCGCCGATATTGTGGCTATTTGAGCTTTTTCTTCTTTGGTTTTGACGGGTTTTGCCATTTTTTTAATTTCCTCAACAATGGCTTTTACCGCTTTATCCACGCCTCTTTTAAGATGCGTGCCGTTTGCTCCGGCGGTTATATTTTTAAGTCCTTCCGTGAAGATGGACTGAGTCAATATTGTGGCGGTGGTGGTTCCGTCTCCCGCGATATCATTTGTTTTGGACGCCGCTTCCCTTACAAGCTGCGCTCCCATATCTTCATAGGAATTTTCCAATTCTATTTCTTTGGCTATCGTTACGCCGTCGTCTATAATTGTGGGCGAACCGAATTTTCTGCTTAAAATAACGGTTTTTCCTTTGGGTCCGAGCGTTACTTTAACCGCGTTTGAAAGTTTGTCAACGCCCGCTTTTAAATACTGCCGTCCTTCTTCCGAATAAGATATTTGTTTTGCCATGTTGTTAATTTCCTCCGTGTATTATTTGATTGTAATTGTTTACAATAATGGAATTTTAAAATTTGACAGTAAAAAAGATGTTCGCTGTCGCTCTGTCGTACTGCCGCGCTGCTTGCCCTTCCGTAGCTTGTTAGCGAAGGAGGGTCGCGCTATTTTATTATTCCAAGAACATCTTCTTCCTTCATCCATAAATATTCTTCGTCTTCTATTTTTACTTCCGTGCCCGAATATTTACCGTAAAGAATGGTATCTCCGATTTTCACTTCCATCGGTATAAGTTTGCCGTCATCAGTGGTTCTTCCTTTGCCTATCGCCACTATTTCCCCTTCCATCGGTTTTTCTTTTACCGTATCCGGAATTATGATGCCGTTTTTTTTAATTTCTTTCGCTTCCAAGGGTTTTACTATTATTCTGTCCCCAAGAGGCTGTATTTTTACTTTTATTTTTGTTTCTGACATATGGAATGTCCTCCTTTTAATTTAAAAATGTTTTTTTCTGCCGGCGCTTATTTTTAGCACTAAAGACATTGCACTGCTAATTTTAACATTAGGCATGAGCGGATGTCAAGAAAAAAGGCGGGAGACAGAGAGGAGAGAGCGGAAAGCGTGGTAAAAGCGAAGTAAGAAATTAATCGGTTTTGGCTGTAACTTTACGCGTTCCGGAATTGGTGATTGGAAAACATGTTCCCAAGAATAATATGACTGGTGTCCGGTGACTTGCTTGTCCAGCCTCTGGCGGGACAACTTGAGACTTGTGACATATATGCCCTTAAGGGCATATAATCAGTCTGATTTTATGAAGAAACGGAATTTGGTTCCGCCCGCTTCTATGATATCATCATCTTGCAGGGTGATTTTAGTTTTGAGAGGATTGCCATTGTGTTTGGCAAATTCTTCTTTTATGGGCATTAAGAAAAAACCGTCGGGACGCATGGTTATAACAGCCGCCATATCCGGCGCGCCGCCGAATATGCCGGAACCTTTTATGGGAATATTTGCCTGGTTTGATTTTCCGATGTAAGTGGATGTGGCGGTAATCTCATATTCCTGTTTATCCACGGCGCCTTCCAAAACTTCAAGAAAGGCTTTTACTCTTTTTTGAGTTTTTGGCGAGACGGATTTAATGCCGGATGTGTTCGCGGACACATCCCCCTCTTTTGTGCCGTCTTCCACAAAAACAAGCGCGTACTTTACTATGCCGATAGAGTCATTTTGGCGAAGCCCGGACTTTAATACCTTTTTCCCGTTTAAAAAAGTGCCGTTTGTTGAGCCGAGGTCTTCCACAAAAAATGTTCCGCCCGCGCTGTAAACTTTGCAATGATGTCCCGATACGGTGGTATGCTCAAGGACAATGTCATTATCAGGTTTTCTTCCGATTGTAAATGACGGTTTATCCAAATTAATTTCTTTGATTACGGCTGATTCAAATTTTAAAAGTAATTTAGGCATAAGATTTTTTCAACACATCCTTAATAGTTTCTTTCCAGTTTTTTTTCTGGATTAATCCTATTACAACGGTTATGTTGTCAGGACCTCCGTTTATATTAGCAGTTTCCACCAATTTCGCACAAGCCTTATGATTATCCTCATTTTCGTTTATTATTTTAACCATATCCTCTTCACTCATCGCTTTAAACAATCCGTCCGAGCATAAAATAACCCGGTCTTGATCTTCTACCGGCACTTCATAAATATCCACGCCGGGATTTTTTTGTGTTCCAAGCGCTCTTGTAAGAATGTTTTGCAAGGGCGACTTATCCGCCTGTTCTTTGGTGAGAAGCCCTTTTTTTACATGCTCCATTACCAATGAATGGTCCGTTGTCAATTGTTGAAGAATGTTTTTTCGCAGGAGATATATTCTTGAATCGCCCACATGCGCGATTGAAAATTTGCCGCCATTAAGAACAAGCGCGCTCGCGGTAGTGCCCATTCCCGTGTTGTTTTTATCCGAATTTCCCGCTTCATAAATAATGCTGTTTGCCAGTTTTACGGCGAAAGCCAGTTGATTGGCGCGCAGTGAATATTTTTCATCATAATCGGGGGGTTTTACTTGCGTGTTTGCCATGGACTCGTATTTTTCTTTTGTTACGCTGACGGCTATTTTGCTTGCCACTTCGCCGGAATTATGCCCTCCCATGCCGTCGGCAACTATCGCAAAGTCCAATTCATCGGCGACAAGAACATTGTCTTCATTGTTTTTTCTGGATTTTCCCACATCGCTTAAATATTTAAATTCCACTTTAAACTTCATTTTTCATCCTCCTCGGGATATATCAACGGAAGAGTTTTTTCAAAAGCCATATCTTCGCTGTTTTTCGCGTTGTCGTTATGCGGTGTTGAATTTGGCGCGGAAGACTTGTGCTCCATAGCTTGTTCAGCGACGGAGGGTTTATTCTCTTGCGGCGGAGAATTTTCCGAATCATTGTTTTCAGAGGCGCCGGGCTGCCTTAAAGTTTCGGATAACGGCGTTTGTTTTATTTGCCCTTCTCCAAATTCATGAGAGTTCAATTCAACGGGGATGTTTTCTTTTTTATTCGCGTCGGAATTATTTGCAACGCTTGCCGCGGCGCCCGATGGCTTTTTAACGGTTTCGGGAGTAAGCGGCTGAGGTTTTAGCATGCCGCCCGGTTTTCGCTCCGCCTCGGCGTTTTGGAGCGGTTTTTTTTCAGGCGGTTTTAATTCATTTGTCGCGATATTTTTTATATTCTGCGAGTTTTCGGCTTTTAGAGGCGTTATTGGCGTTGGTTTATTTTCCATAGCTTGCGCGGCGCCAGCGGGTTGCTGAATCATAGGGTCTAAGGCAGGCGTCATGCTTGCCATGGGAGGATTTTGTTCTCCGGCAATATTTGGCTTAGCTTGATTTGGAGCCGTATTTGGCGCCGGCGCGATTGCGGGCTTGGGTTTGGCGGCGGTTTCAACAGGTTTGGTTGTTTGCGTAGGCGCGGCGCCCGGTTTGGGTTGAATTGATTGCTTGGATTGAGTATTTATTGGTATTGCCGTTGGCTTAGGCGCTTGCGCCGAAGCCGGAACCGGTTTAGCCTCTACAGCCGGTTTTGCCGGTGTTTGTACCGGCGCTGTTTGTTTCTCTCCCGATACCTGTTGCCTGTTGCCTGTTGCCTGCTGTTGTCTTGCATTTGGCGGCGTTTTATTTTCCATTACCGCTTTTATATCCTCGGCCATCAGATTCGCGTCAAGATACCTTTCATCAGGGTTTTTTTGCAGCGCTTTGT
>DAOWGR010000044.1 GCA_030637365.1 Elusimicrobiota bacterium | reverse complement strand
CAAGTTTCCCGTATTTTTTGGACAAAACGCTGCGAATAATTTTTATGATTGCGACTCCGCCATCTTCACCGACATTGTTTTTGCCGCCCTGTCCTCCGTCGCTTCTTCCTCCCTCCGCCACTGTTGAAACATCTTGCGGCGTAATGGCGGACATGTCATCCGCGGCAGATGCTATCGGAATAAGCGGAATATAATTCAATGTGTACACCTTGGTAATCAACACAGGCGCGGTGCTTCTTCTTCTGGAAACAATATAGGTATTGCTTTTGCCGATTCTTTGATAAGTCAAACCCTTAACTCGCAATAAAAGCTCTAAAGCTTCTCTTACCGTGGTTCTTCGTAAAAACGCCGTTATTTTTTTTTTCTCAACTCCATCGCTGATAATGAAGCCCACTTTAGATTGAGCGGTAATGAGGTTAAGAAACGTTGAAACAGGCGCGTTCTTTAAATTTATGGGACCTATTTTTTTATCCAACAAAGATACCGATTCCGCCATTTCATACATTGGAGCTTCTTTAATTTTAGCTCCTCCAATTCTAATTGAATCCAAAGATTTGCCTGGCGTTCTCATTTTTGGGATTTTTCTTGACGCGGCTTGAGTTTTAAGAATGGGACCGCTTTCTTCAATAGGCGCCTGAAGCTCTTGTAAAAATTTTTCATTTGACTTTTTACTCTGCGCGAAGACTTCGCACAAGGGACAAACCAATTGCCCAAAAATCAAACCTGCCGCCGTAATTATTCTTAAACTTTTCATAAAACCTCCATTAAACCAAGGGTATAAAGAATGTCCTCTAAATCTTGCTTCTGACCTCTTGCCTCTGATTTCTCACTTTGATTTAACGCATAATTTTCTTAAATTTTTTCCCTTTGTGATATCCAATGAAATAATCGGTTCCGATTTTAATAATTCGGACTCCTTTAACATAATCACCCACTGAGTACATTTCACCGTTAATTATAACATTATTGCCGACTATTCCCTGAAGAATCAGTTTATTTTGAATGCGATTTCTCTTTTTTTTTCTGAGTTCCTCAAGCCTTCGCCTCCGCGCTCGTTCTTTTTTGGCCTCGATTTCAGCCTTAATTTGCGCGTATTCCGCCGAAGAAAGCGTGGGATCTCTGTCAGACTTAGGTTCAAAATATGAAATTTTCCTCCGCTCCTGAGAACTTTTCATCTGTCCGCTCGCAATTTCCATGTTATTTACTTGTACGGTAACGGAAGAAGAAGCGGGTAATATGTCACTTGAGGCGCGCATTGCTTTTTGTAAATCAAGTTGTTCATTTATTTTAGAATTTATCTCCATGCCGGGCGATAATTTTGACGCGGAATCGGCAGAAACAAATTCTTTTGAAATCGGCTTAAAATCCTCTTTATCGCTTTCAAACGGTATGTTCACGGAACTTGATGATATCGAACGTTCCTTCATTTGAAGGTTTTTTTTATTCATCTGCCAATTATAAAACAAAAAAGCGGGAACGGCGAGAATTACCGCAAGTAATAACCACCCGATAAAACTTGTTATGCTTTTCATAAACATACCTGCCGCGTCAATCATCCATCATAATTTTGGCAAAAACGGTTGATAATGTCAGATTCACCTTAATATTACCCCGTTTCATTGGATCTTTTCTCAAGTTGAAATCCGTAACTTTCAAAAAAATCGGTGAATTTTCCATATCACGAACCCATTTCCCCACTTTATTGTAAGTGGATGAAAGAGAAACCTCTCTTGAAACTACCAAATAATTATTCATTTCAATTTCTTTTTGAGCGGAAATTGAATCAAAATCCATACCATGCTTTTTCGCATTTGATGAAAGAACATGATTAAGCCAATCATCCTTATCTTTAGCGGCCGGAAGCTGGCATTGAAACGATGCTATCATTGATTTGGCATTGCTATAATCTTCATAAAATTCAATTATGGACTCTATATTCGCGAGTTCATTTTTTTTATCCTTAAATTTATCGGCGACGGGAGAATAAATCATAAAGTATAAAATCAAAATGGGAAGAATCGCGTATAAAAGCGGTTTTTTAAACGGCTCCGCTCCTTTTTCCTCATAAATGACAAACATGTCATTCAGCATTCTTTTTAAAAAAATTTTTATTTTTTGCAGTAAGTTATTCATAATCCAAACACTTCCCTATTTAACGGCGCAATAAATCGCAAACCCCGAACTCATGTTTTTTTCATCATCTCCCGCTGCGCGAGAATCCATGTTAAACTCAATGCTTCCCGAAGGAGAACCGTAACCATGAAATTCTTTACTCAGTTTCAAACTTTTATGAAAGTTCTCGACAAAACGAGATTTCAAAGTGCCGCGCAAATTTGTTGATCCCATTATTTTCAATTCCTTGGAACCTGATTGAATCCCCAAAGAACCTAAAAGATTTGTATACAATATTTCATCAATCCATAAATACTTGGGAATTGTTTCCGCTATAACTTCAAGTTTGGGCGCCAGAACATCTTTATCTTGAACAAGAACTTGAAGCATTCTTGAATTTTGTTGAAATCTTTCCGTTTTGTTTTTCACGATATCGGCGGTCATACCTTGAAATTCCGAAACATCGCCCGCGACGACATAAAACTCGTTTATCCGCTTTGTTGAAACATAAAGCTTAAGCTGATTAAAAAGCGTAAAGACGAGGATAACGGCGCATAAAACGATAGTAACGGTTTTTATATGGGACTGAATGTTTTTTTTCAACAACGCGGTGGTTGAAATCCCCGAGAAATCTATCGGAAGCTTATTTTTTGAATTCAATTTAAGGGAAGAACCTATTGAAAACAAAGACGACAAAGCATTGCTTTTTAGATTCAAAAGTTTAGACGGCTCCCATTGCGAGACGGGAATCGGAGACTCAACTTCCGCGACTGATTTCCAAACTTCCAAATTATCGCCGCTGAGCAAAAGAGTGGAATAAGCCTTTGCGCCCAAATATCTTCCGACAAATTGCTGAGCTCCTTTTATATCCAAACGCTTGCGTTCACTCAGGCCGGAAATGCCTTTCATGTCACTTTCCCTAAAAAGCACCGGACACCCGGCGTTTGAAAAAATCATATAACTGACGGACCCTGAAAAATGAACATAAGCGTTGTTGTCATGCGCGGAATTTAAAAAATAAAACAATCTCTCTATGGAACAAGCTGAAGATTCTATGGAAGACAATTCCATGCCGAGAGATTTTAAAAGATTCAGCAAAAATTCAATGGTTTTTTTGTTTGTCATTCCGAATAAAACATTCAGTTTTTTACCCGTCGCATCCGGACGAACAACAAAATCATACGCCACTTCGTCAAAAGACACCGGTATATATTTTTTAGATTCAAGCGGTATGGTTTTTAACCAATAGCGTCTTTCAACGACCGGCATTACAAAATAGCGAAGTATGCTAAAGTGAGACGATAAAGTAATCACGACTTTTTTGCTTTTCCAATCAACTTGTTTTAAAGCTTGTTTAAACTGATTTATCCACCGGGCTTTTTCATTAAAAAAATCATTATTTAGAGCCAATGGCCTTTGAACTCTGCCGAAAGCTTCAAATTCAACGGGTATTTTTATTAAATGCTCAATATGGATTTTACCATTACCGCGGCAATTAACTTGAGCAATGGATATTTCGTTTGGAGAAATATAAATTCCAAGAGCAGTTTGATTTGAATTTAATTTTTTCATAAAACAACCGTTTGTTCAAAACTTGCCACCCTTTATTTTCCATGCCATTTGACAAAGGGCGGCGGGCAATTTGATTAACAATGCCAAATTAAGCTTAATTATTGCCAAGCATTTTAATTTCAACTATGCTTTTGGGAACCTCAACAATGCTTGTAGTGGCGTCTATCCTGCTTTTCTTAATCCCGTATTTTCCCGAAAGTTGAGAAACAACAAAATTAGCTCTGCTTTGAGCCATAGCCTCGCTATTGGGTTCTCCCGAATACGCGTAACCGATTAATTCAATTCTCGCCATGGGATAATAATTCATTGTATCTGCAACCTGCAAAAGTTTTTTTCTACTGTTTGATGTTATGGTGTTTGAACCGCTTTTAAAATAAATTTTGTAACTGACATGTCCGGTGAATTCCGTTTGCTGTTCCACAGCTTCTTTAGTTGAAACACCGGCTGGCGGAAAAGAATTTTCAGGTTTAACACCGGCGCTCAAATCGGCCTTTGGCCTGATTTTATAACTATTCCCCCTTGTTTTTTTCTTCTGAAAAGCGTATCTGCGCTCTTTTTTTAACTCGGCGTTTTTAGCTTTGGAAAAAATGTTTTTTGATTTTACTTTTACCGGCTTCTTTTTTCCCGGTCTGTCTTTCAAAAGCAATAATTTCCGCGTAACGGATTCTTTGCCTTCCACATTAGTGGCTCTAAGCGCAAATATATACTGTCCGGAAGGATAAGTTTCGCCGAAAAAATCCTTCTTGCCGTTCCAAAAACTTTGATGATATTGCGCGCCATGACCGTCAATCTCACGCACCAAAAACATGCTTTTATTGTCTCTAACCTGAAATATTTGAAATTTCCATGTCGGAGAACCGAAAGGAGTTTTAAAAACCGAAAACTCTATAATTGCGCCTTCGTTTTCATACGCGGCTATGGATGTGGGAAATATGCCTAAAGAAATTTGAGGAGCCTTGTTTTTTAAATTTTTTGGAGGCTCCAAATTAAACTTCGTCTCATTATCAAAAATAATAACCAATCCCTTTATGTTTCTGAGATTGGACGGGAGTTCAATATCCGAACCAATCAAATTAACATCCAATCTGGAAGAGGATATTCCCCTCTCAACAAGGAACGCGTTTAAAGCCAAGGCGCGTCTGATATTTATAATTTTCACATTGCCGTCAATAGTGCCATCCGGAAGAATAAGACAATGAGCTTTGCCCATGGCAAACAACAGCCCCGCGATATCGGCAAGAATTTGAGTGGACCCCGCTTTAAACGAGATATCATTTGAAAAAAGAAATTTGGTGTTAAGAGAAAGAGCTTTCGGAATGTTTTTCTCCATGTAAATTTTGACGGCTCTCGATCTGCTTAGCTTCAACAGCACAGCCCTTCTCATCACGCTAATCTTGGATTTCATCCTTTTGTTTATGAGTTCTTTTCTTTCTTCCGCATTACGCGCCTCATATGAGTCAACCTGCTTTATTCCAAGCGGAACATCCGATGCCGAAGGCGCGGAATTATCGTGATACATGACGGGAGAAGATTTTGCCGCCGCGCCCGGATATGACACGCCTGAATTCATCCGCAATGTTATTCTGCTTATGTATTCATTGGCTAAGGATTTTTCGGAAGGCGTTCCTTTAATCAAAATATCCATAAATCTGTCCATCGCGTCATTGTCTTGACCGTTGTGGTAAAGCCTTATCGCTTGTTCCATATTGCGGCTAAGTCCGTTATAAGACTTCCGACTTTGACTGTTTAGACGGATATCTCCCGAAAACACAAGCAGACAGCAAAGCAAAGTTTGAACCAAAACATATTTCATTATTCTCGACATTTTCATAATAGTATTTAACCTTACTATGCTTTCCTAATTATTACCATATTGTTACGCAAATATTACTACAGCGGGCTATCCGCCCGCAGGCTGTCTTCTGTAGCTTGCTACTGGCACGGCATTTTTTTTAGCCGCGCCTTTATGGCATTGTTGCCGGGATTAGATCTTAAAACTTCAATAAATTCTTTTTTAGCGGCCGCGCAATTCCCCTCTTTTTCAAATATAATTCCAAGACCGTAACGCGCGTCCGCATTTTTAGGATTAATTTTCAAAATTTCCTTCAAACATTTTCCGCTTAAAAAATATTCTCCCCTATCGAATAAAATTTTGGATTTCAAATACATGGCCGCCGCGCTGTATGGAGCCTCTTGCAAAAGTTCGTCAACCAATCGTAAAGAACCTTTCGCGTAATTGTTTTTTTTAAGCCTGTTTTCCAGATTTTCATACCGAATAAGCCATTGAATATCGGAATCGTTTTTTATTTTTAAGCGCGCCACGACCATTTTTAAATTTGAAACAAGCATCTTATTCGCCGGATTAATCTTTACCCCTCGAGCATAAACTTCTTTGGCCCGCTTATATTTTTTCTCAATGGTTAAAAAATAACCCAGAGTATTGATTATATTCACATTGAAAGGAAAAATACGCGAAGCGTTTTCAAAAAAAAGTATTCCTTCTTTTGAATATTTTTCGGTATCGGACATGAATATCTCCGCGATAGCGGTGTAATTTGTGATATTTATCGGGTTTATCAAAACGGACATTTTTATATTTTCCAAAGCCAAATCAAAGTTCTTAAGCTTTTTATTAACAACGGCAAAATTAAAAAATATTTCATCATAGCCGCAATTGGACTTAAGAGACTCTTTATAAGCCCATTGCGCTTTTGAATAATCCTTCATCTTGACATAAGCGTTCGCCAATTCATAATTGCCGTTTACTTCTCTGCCGTGATAATTATGCGCCTTATTCAGCTCATTGGCCGCTTGAGAAAAGCGTCCTTTGCGCATAAGCTTAAAACCCTTAAAATAATGAATTTCGCGCATAAATTGAGAACGCCAATGATAAATACCGCCAAAACAAAGAAAAACAAGCAAAATGGAAATAAGCTTTATGATATTTTTATTAAAATTCGCCCCTCCGCCTCTTTTATCATAATTCGGCATTTCCGCCGAACCAACTTGCTTGGCATGGCGGGATAAAAGAAGCGGGGGTATTGCGGCAAGATATTTGGGATTGCCGTCAGGTGAAGATAATTTTAAAGATAATGCGCCGACTATCCACCAAAATAAAAACGCGGGCACGGCAAAATGAAGCGAAACATTCAGCATATTATCAATAAACATTCCGCTTAAAGCCGCCAAAAAGGGAATAGTCAAATATCTGTCCTCATACGCCGCTTTTTTATAAAATTTTACAAAGCAAACTAAAAGCGTCAAAAACATCCAAATATAAATTCCAAAACCGATAATTCCCGTTTGAGACCATAATTCCAAAATTTCATTATGCGCGTTATTGGCATGCGTTCTTAAGTCCCGAATGCCCTCAAAGTTCCCAAGCAAAGGCCCCTGATAAAACGGATAAAACAATTCAAAATTTCCCCATCCTTTGCCAAGCGCGGGATTCTCCAAACCCATTTGCCAGGCGGACGACCAGATAAGCAATCTTTGATGAAGGGAAGGATAAACATTATCCTTTTCAACATTAAGGCTTATTTTTTTACTTGAAACGGTTCCAAAAGCGCCTTCTGAAACTCTGTCCACCATTCCGGAGCTAAAAGGCTTTAAATTTTCGCTTGGCCAAAAGAACAAACAGGTTAAAACTATAATTAAAAACGGATAAGTGAATTTCCTGTTTTCCGCGAATTTATCTCTGATTTCTTTAAACCCGAAAATAAAAACAATTCCCGCGAAGGCTCCAATCCATGACGATCTTGTAAGGCTTGAAAGAAGCATTCCCTCATAAGTTAAAAAAATAAAAGCGTAAAAAAGCTTTTCAAACAAAGTCTTTGATCTCAAAAGATACGCCGTCACTATCGGAAACAGCATCACGATAAACGAAGATATGAAATTGGGATTGCCGAAAGTGGAAACCGACCTGTTGCCGTACGGACTAAGCGTTTTTTTCCATATTAATTCAATCTGAAAATATTGCAATATCCCGTAAACGGACGCGATTGAACAAACAATTAAAGCCAAAAGAATAAAACTTTGCTGGCGGAATTTTTTTAAAAATCTCATTACCGTTATTATCGCGATTATCCACAAAATCCCGCCATAAGGATCCCAAATCTTGGAAATCATTCCGCTTTTTAATGTTGGATAAAGAAGCCATAATAACGACCATAAAACAAAAAACATCGTCCATTTGAACAAATCTTTTTTTTCAAGCGTTTTTCCAAAAGGAATATTCTGAGAAATATAAAAAACAAAAAAACAATTTACAATGGTGAAAATCCCCTTTTTAAAAGACTCGCTTATCATGGCGGGATGAAAAAAGTCATTATGATTAAACAAAGAGTAAAGAGAGCTAAGCAAAAAAATAAAAATCAAAATAATGAAAGGCAAATTAAGAATATTTCTGGATATCAAGAGTCCGCCGTTTTTATAATTGGCTATAACGGCGGATATAAATATCGCCAAAATGGATATATTGAGCAAAGTGATTTGAAAATAATAAGGATTTCTGGTAAGATCCGTAAAAAAAATCAGGGGAGAAACAAAAAACACCGCCGTAAAAAACAAGGCTCCCATTATATTTAAAAGACGGTTTTTATAAAAAAATTCAAACATTTTAATTTATTATAACGGAATTTGTAATCTACATTTGCAGAGCTTTGCCACGCCAATAAATCATTGGCGAAAATTCATAATTCGCTTAATCCTTACTTCGCCTATTAACACCTGCCGCTCTTTGCCTGCCTTTTAACGCTTTAAGGTTTCGTATTGCGGGAGCAAAATCCGGTTTAAGTTCCAAGGCTTTTTCATAATCCTTTATCGCCTGCCCGATATTGCCCATTATATACCTTAAATTGCCCAAATTAAAATAAACTTGATGAGTTTCATGCTTATGCCCGTCTATATGGCATTCGGGAGCGTTTATGTAATAAAAATATTCCTGTTCGGCTTTTTTGTATTCCTTGCGAAATATGTGTATTTGCGCTTTTCTGAAATAATTGAACGGAAAAACGGAGTCTAAATTATGGTATAGATTAAATCTGGCTTGCGCCATATCCAAAAATTTTTGAGCTTCTTTATGTTTTGACTGCCGATTCATATGATCCGACATTTTCATATACAATAAACCCACTTGATGATGCATTTGCACATAATTGGGCGCTATCTTTCTGACTTTCTCATAACGAGCCATAGCTCTTTCATAATCGGTTCTCGCCTCGTCATTCTTATCGCCCCATTCCGGCTTATACTGCCTCTTCATATCAAGCCTGTCATTAAAAACATTTCCCGTGAAATAGTACGGCATAATAAAATAAGGATTGAAGCCGTTTACCTTCGCGTAATGATTTATGGCGTTCTCCCATTTATTCTGCTTTGAGAAAAATATCGCCATATTATGATGTATATCCGCTTTAAAATATCCCCAAAAATAATAAAGAGGAAAAAGCATGATAATCAGCGCTATCGGCACCGCAATGGAAAAACCTTCCAAAATTATTCTAATAAAAGAATATGTAAGAAAGCCCGTGATTCCAAGCAGGATAGTCCATGATAAAAACCATTGCAGGCTTTCCCCCGACCTGCTATTGCTTCTGAGCGGCCCTTGTAAAGATGAAAATTCGCTAATCAGCAAAAAAGCGAAATATATGAAAGCTCCGACCGCGAGAATCTTAAAAGTCCACATAAAAAAGTTATAAGCGGAATTATTCTCGGAATTTGATTCAATTTCAGCATGCTCTTTGTCTTTATAGTGTAATTCCCATAAAGCGTTTCCTCGCGATAAGTTTATAATAACTCCGGGCAGAAGCCCTAAAAAAACTCCCGATGAAACAAAGCGCATGCTTACATCCACGGAATTATGAGCCAGCATTCCGAGCAAAGCGACCGTGTATCCAAGAAGATCATACGCAATCGGCGGAGGCCGCGCTCCCTTTAAATTTTCAGTTAATACTCCCAAACTTCTTAAGCTGACAATAGTTGCAAAAGCTATAATCCATAAAAAAATACCGAAACCTATTATGCCATGATCCATCCACTGTTCAATAAATTCATTCTCGGAATGATCCGTCTCCGTATTATGCTTTCCTTCAATATGAAATATTATCGGTCGCCTAAAGGCGGGATACAAAACTTTAAAACCGCCCACGCCACTGCCGACAAACGGATGAGTCTCTATTATTTCCCATGAAGAAAGCCAAGTGGCCACCCGAAAATTGACGGATGCGGGCCGCTTATAAGAATATGTTACCACCATAATAAAAGCACAAACGGGTAAGGCCGCGGAAAATAAGATAAACTTAAGTTTCCCCACTTTGAATTTTTCCCGCATAAAAAAGTAACCGTAAAAAACAGCGAAAATAAAAGCCGATATGCCAAAGCCGAGCCAAGCTCCTTTGGTGCCTGTGCCGTATAAACACAATAAATCAAGCGCCATCAACGGAATAAGATAAATTGAGCGTTTCTTAAGATATTGAGTAAACAATATGGGCAACATGATAACCAAGAAATTGCCAAAAAAATTAGGGTTTCCATAAGTGGAAAAAACGCGGGTTCCAAACGCTCTCCGCCACACAAAAGGATCAAGGCCCGGCCCCACATCTTTGGGCGGAAAAAACATAATATCCATCCACTGAACAAAACCGTATAGTATGGCTATGGCGGCGGCAATGATAAGATACTTGGTCAGTTTTTCAATAGCTCTTACGCTAAATTCCCGTATGACTATGAGAGACACCGACATATAAAGGGTATAGCGCAGGAAATCGTCTATGCTCGGCCCTTTATACGGAGCATGAACAAATGAAACGATATTATAAAGCAAATAAGCGAAAAACGGCGCCAATAAAACAAAATCTTCTTTTCTAAACGCCTTTCGCCCTTCAAGGATAAGCAAACTTACCCATAATCCAATAAGAGAAATTCCGCCCATTTGAAGCAGGGTTATTTTAATTTGAGCGGAATCATAGGTTCTTAGATAGAATGTATCCGCGATTAAAAGATATAACAAAGGCAACCATGTCCATATCACTTTTCTGGTAAAAAACACGCCATTGGCTTGTTTTATATCTGAAAATTCCTCATATTGCCTATTTGTGTTTTTTGACATAACTTATTAAATCCAAAAATACAAATCCTAAATAAAATTCAATATCTAAATTCTAAATAAATTCCAATCCACAAATCACAAAAAATAAAAAACATTGTTAAAAACACTTAATACCCGCCACTACTGCGTCGGCGGGTTTATTATCCCGCGCAATGCGCGAATAATAAAAAGCCGAGGATGGGACTTGAACCCACAACCTATCGCTTACGAAGCGATTGCTCTACCAATTGAGCCACCTCGGCATAAAAACAGGTGTCCGATAACAATTATATTACAAATAAAGATATAATTCCATTAATATAATTGCAAATATGTAAATATCAGAGTGTCTTGGAATCCATTCTAAAAAAGAAAAAAGCCGATAACATTTTTCAGCTATCGGCTTTTTTTAGTTTATACGCTAAAAAACTTATTTTTTTACTTCTTCTTTCAGCCCGTAGATTTTATCGCAAGCGCTTTTTATGCCGGCGTGCACAGCTTCAACCTTTTCTTTAGGCCAAAGATTTTTTTCATCTCTCAAAAAACTTGTTTTATCCACTCTATTATCAAATCGGCCTATCGGAATATCATATTTCACTCCTTCAGCTTCAATGGTAATAACGCCCTTTTTATCCGAATTTTCCTCAAGCCAATCCATATCATCCGTTCCATAATCGTTCATCATTACATCAATGGGAACTCCGTGATGCAATATGGAACCCGGATCATCAGGATTTGTTCTGGCATCATTTTTCCGCCGGGATTCTTCAGGCGTAACCCAAATATACAATACAACGGCTTTTTCAAGAATTTCTTTGGATAAGCTGCCTATTGAATGGCTATACCCGAAAGGAGGAGTCAAAGGCATTGAAGAGCCGTGCGGCCCTCCTCTGGCAAACTCTATAATTATCGTTTTGTCCTCAAAAGAATCGGTATACTGCGCGTATTTTTCTTTTAAAAGATCAGCGGCTTCTTTTTCAAGTTTGGAATATACGGTCTTCATTGCCTCTTGTTCAATAATTGAAAGTCTCGGTTCCATGCCCGTCTTTATCGCGGCGCTTTCAATTCTGGAACAAATAAGTTCTCCCGCCGACGCGGGAGTCAGAATATTATTATTCATCAAGTCGTCATAATCTTCATTTACAAGATGAATCAGTGTTCCCCAATCCTTGGGATTTATAAAGGACTTGTCTCCCGATTGAAAAAAAACTCTTTCCTTGCCAAGAGCCAAAAGTTCATCATCTATTCTTCTCATAATGTGAACATAAGGAAAATCATCAAGCTGAAGATTCTCGCCTATATGCAAATCATTTTTTAAAACTTCCGGCGGTATATTGGCCAGATACTTTCTAACTTCCGATTTTCCCGAAGCGGGAAGAGCTAAAAGCAATACAATCTTAAATGTTTTATTATCCATTACTGCCTCCTGATATTTATTGTAAACAAATCTACTCAAACTTTATAAAAAAACATAGAAAAATTCAACCCCGCGCATACGCATTATTCCATTAATCCTGTTTAACAAAAAATTGAAAACATTATGCGGATTCTTTTAATTTGCAAGCAAATTAAAATAAATTCAACACTTTTCCAATGAAGAATAAATATGAAACCAAAAGAAGCCAGCCTTCCCATTTTTTTACTTTTCTATCGTATATCACAAAGAAATACAATAGTGTCGCCACCAACATCATCGGCAAACCGAAATTAAGGATGCTTCGCGGAACAAGCAAAGAACCGAATAAAGCGGGAATCCCCATTACGACAAAAGTATTGAATATATTTGAGCCAAGCACATTGCCAATCGCCATCTCGGGGTTCCCTTTTTTTGCGGCCGTAATAGTCACGGTCAATTCCGGCAAAGAAGTGCCGAAAGCGACCGCGCTAATCGCTATTACTTCCTTTCCCATTTTAAATATTTCCGATAATTTGAGAACTGATTCAACGGTATATTCAGCGCCAAGATAAATAAACACCGAACTGCCGACGAGAATGGCTATCGTCTTGGTTTCCAGTTTTTTTGTTTTTTTAGTTTCAGAATGTTCAGGTTCTTTTTCAATTCTTAAGGTGTATGCCAGATAAAACACCGCTCCCAAAAGGCATGTTAAAGCCTCGGGCAAAGTAAACTCGCCGTCTAAAACAGTTAATGAAAGCAAGAAAGCCGATGCCAGCAAAAGCAAAACATCGATGTATAAATTTTTGTAAGTGATTTTGATTTCTTTGCCGATAATCGCCGCGACTCCCAAAACAAGAAGAATATTCGTGATATTTGAACCGATAACATTTCCAACCACTATTTCGGGAGAGTTTTTCAAAACGGCAACAATCGAGGATACCAGTTCAGGCAAAGAAGTCCCTATCGCCACGATAGTGACTCCTATAACAAAAGACGGCAAACCAAAATATAATCCTATTTTTTCGGAAGCGTCGGTAAAACAATCAGAAGCTTTAATTAGAGTAAATAAACTTATTACAAAAATTATTATCCAAAGAAAAGTATTCGGCATCTATAAATTATCCCAATTTATCCAAATACCCTGTATAATGCAAAACAGGGTATTTGGCAATGTGCTGTAGTAAAACAAATAAAATTATTTCTTTTTTACGATATCAAGAAGCTCAACATCAAACATTAAAGTTGCGCCCGGCGCTATGGTGGGAGGCCTGCCCGCGTCGCCGTAAGCTATATCGGAAGGGCATAAAAGCGTTCCCTTTTCCCCAACTTTCATTTTCTGAAGACCTTCAGTCCAACAAGAAATAACGGCTCTGAGCGGAAATTCCGCCGGCTGTTTTCTATCCACGGAACTGTCAAAAACCTTGCCGTCTATGGTTGTTCCGTGATAATGGACTTTCACGGTGTCGGTTTCTTTCGGAGATTTTCCTTTCCCTTTTTTAGTTCTGAGATACACAAGGCCCGAGTCAAATTTTTTGGCCTTTTTATTTTTGTTAAGATAATTTTTAATAAACTCAGCGGCTTTAGCCTTTTCCTTTTTGGCGCTCTCTTCGCGTTTTTTCATAAAAAACTCATTGATTTTAACTCCATAAGAATCATCCACCCTGGATTTTTCCCCTTTAATGGTTTCGGAAAAACCCATTATTATGTATTTTGTTTCATCCTTTGTCAGATCAAATTGTTTTAAATTCCTGCTAATGGTCGCGCCAAGAAAATAAAGCGTTTTCTGTTCTTCGGTTTTAGGCGCTTCACCGGCAAAAGAAAACGCCGGCATAAGGAATACGATTGCCGTCAAAAGTGCTTTTTTCATTATTAGTCCTCCAACTTTTAGAATATGACTTCTTAAACCTATAATACAAAAAAACGTCAAAAGCATGCCATCCCTTTTTTATATATTTTCATATAATATTTTTTGGAAAGTTTATGAAAATCAGAAACATTAAGACATCCCTAAATCTCCCAAAAGCGGCGCCGATTATCATAACTGTCATCTTCTCGGCCTGCGCCGTAAATAATATCTTCAAACTTCCGGGTCAATATCCTCGCGATTTTCCAAAATTAATACACCTAACGGAAGAAATAAAAGACATTCAAAACACACCGGTTTGGTCGCCCGACGGCAAAACAATCGTTTTCTGCCGGCATATTCGCCTGACGAACATTGAATTGTTTATGACGCCCATGATTCATGAAAGCCCGGACGAGGACATCTTGAAAAAATCCGCGTTGACAAAATTTTGGATGATATATGGTATGCGCGATGAAACAGACAAGTTCAAATTGCATTAAGGCTCTGAAAAAGAATTTGCTTTTCGGGTTGCCGCGCCAGGCGACAGACAATCAAAAGAAACCGGAATCAAAAATCCTAAATATAAAATTTCGGATTAATTAAAAATAAAAACATTAAAGTTCCGCTCTTCACGCTGTCCCTATTATTCATCTTCTTTGCGGACTTCGCTTAATATCGGGACAATGCTTCTCCATCCAGCAACTATCAATATCTTCAATCCTGTCAATCTTGCAACCGTTTCTTCGCATTTGATTTAACGCGTCTTCATTTTGTATTTCAAATAATTCGCGCATAATAGATAAAGCGTGTTTGGCTTGCCGTTTGTTTATTCTGACCTTAGGCCCGGTTTTTCCTTTATTAACGGCAAGATTATCCAAACAAGCGCCGATAGGATCTTTGGCTTGCTTTGCCGCATCGGCAAGAACCGATTCTTTGCCTTTAGTTGTTAGCCGAAGATATGGACTTGAACTATCTTTCTCGTAATAAGCGTCATTTTCAGGATTACCGGTTAAATCAAGCGCGAAAGAATGTTCTATGCATTTTACCTTGTCGTATCCTTCCATCCAAGCGCATTGATTTTTATAAAATCTGCCGCCCCGAGTGCCGGAACCTCTTTGCTCCAAAGTGGCGGAAATGGATTTTAACACGATGATTGTTTGACTATTAGAGTTATTTGAACGAGTTTTGGCCGGAGCCGACGGCAGGGGAATTGACGGAGCATTATTAAATTTTTCAGACGAAAAATCTTGCAATTGCCCTGAAGTGTTTATGGAATTCGGAGCGTCTCTTAAATCAGAAAGCTTATTATTATTCAATCGCTGCGATACTAAAAAGAATGCGGGAATTAAAAGCATCGCCAAGCCAAAAATTATTTTTACTTTCATAAAGCCTCCGCGCGAATTAAACTGTTAACTGATAAATAGTATAATCGCCTTTTATCAAATTGTCAATATTCGTCGTCGCGTTTTTACGCGCCGCAGTCGGATGAAACAAATTTAAACAAGCAAAATACCAAAATGGCTTCTCATACCACTTTGTTCACCGCGGAAAGAAGTTCGGCGCGTTTAAAAGGTTTGAAAAGGAAAGGAACACGAGCCTCCTTGAGCCTGGCCAGCAGAGTTGAGCTGAGCACATTGCCGGTGGTAAAGATAAAACCAATGTTTGAATTCATCTCAAAAAGCGTTTCCCTTACGGAAAATCCTTTGGCGGGCCCCATTTCAACATCGCAAATAACCGCGTCATAATCGCCGCTTTTAAGTTTTTCTATCGCGTCCCTGGCGGACAAAGATATCTCCACATTTTGTCCCTCGGATTCAAGCGTTTTTTTTATCATCTTCAAAACACCCTGTTCATCATCAACCACAAGTATGCGCTTGCCGAACGGAATGGAACATAAGTCCTCTATCTGGCCGGCAAAATCCTCTTGCGGCAACTTAAGTATGGGCAATTCAAGAGTAAATACCGCGCCCGCGCCAGGAGAACTGTCGCAATTAAGCCGTCCCCCATGCTCTTTGGCTATGCGCCGGCATATTGACAATCCCAGTCCCGTTCCCTGCCCTTCCGGCTTGGTTGTAAAAAAAGGTTCAAATATGTGAAAAAGATTTTGCTCCGATATGCCGGGGCCATTATCCGCCACGCTTATGAAAACAAAGTTCTCCCGATGATAAACATTAATAACTATCTTTTTCTCACCGGATTGCGACTCAATGGCGTCGCAGGCGTTTTGGATAAGATTTACCACTATCTGTTCCATTTGCCGGAAATCAGACATCACCGCGGGAATATGCTCCTCAAAAAGTTTTTCTATAACTATGTCATCTGTTTTCCGCAGTTTATACTCCATCAGAGTTACGGCGCTATCCACCACCTTGGTAACGGAAACGGTTTGCTTTTTGTTGTGGCTTTCTCTCACAAAGGTAAGCAGATTATTCACTATATCGCCGCAACGCAGAGAACTTTCATAAATCAGCGCCATATCCTCCAACGGGACATTCACAGAACCTTTGCCTTCTTTATAAAACATCTCCGAATAGCCGAGAATAACGGAAAGAGGATTATTCAATTCATGAGCGACTCCCGATATAAGCTGTCCCACCGCTGAAAGTTTTTCCGCCTGTATAAGCTGCGACTGCATCTTGCGCTGTTCGGATGTGTCGCGAATGACCACGGTCCATTCTTTTTGATCGCCGCTCGCGCCCGAGCCCGCCCATATAACATCCATTTCAAGCTCCAAGCCCTTGGAATCTACTCCCGCCACGCACAAATCCGCGAAAAAATTCTTCGCCTTCACTTCGCGCATAATTATCTCAAAAATCAGCGGATCAAATAATTTTGAGGCGGACCGGCCAACAATATCTTCTTGCGAATAGCCGAACAACCTTTGAGCGCCAATATTCCACACTGTAATGCGAAAAGACGAGTCCAAACCCAATATAGCCTCCGGCGAATTATCCAGAACAGCGCGATAGCGCTCCTGCGACAGCTTGACATCGGTCACAAGAGAAGCGTTCTCGAGAGCGAGAGCCGTAAAATTCGCGAATAAAATCAGGTTAGTAAGATGATCGGCCATTATTTTTTTGCCGCTATAATAATTGTCCACGCCGATTACGCCCAGCACTTTTTGTTTAGTCATAATCGGCACAAGGCAAAAAGATTTTGTCTGCACTTCGGCGACAAAAATTTTATTGACGCTCGGGTCCTTATCAGGATTTTCAATTATTATCGGTTTTCTGGCGCGCACAACATCCGCCAGCACATCTTGACCGTCAAGCGGAATCCGTCTTTCACGAATATTATCATCGGTAAAATCTTTCTGATGAGGCGAATGAATATTGCGCCCCAACAGGTGCGTCCTTTCTTTGTTTATCAGATAAATTGTTCCCCTGTCAAAACCGAGGCCGGAAACAGCGGCCTTTAAACACACCTTGCAGATATTATCCTCATTAAGATTGCTAACCACTTCGGCGCTCATATTATGCAGAAGCAAAAGTTCCGTTATGCGCGATTCCATTTCTTCCGTATTTTCCATAATCCGTTCCGCCATTACATTAAAAGAAGAGCCAAGCGCTCCCATTTCATCGTCTCCGCTTACGCGCACCCTTTCCTGAAGATGCCCTCCGGTGAATCGTTTTGTGGCGTCAACAAGCTCTTTTACCGGCCTTGTAAGCCCGCGTATCGTAAAATAAGCGAAAAGCGCGGCAATCACGCAGAACACCAAAGCGAACAATAATGTAAAACTCTGTATAATATTCAGCGGCTCGTTAAAATCTTTCAAGCAAGCCGTCACCGTTACGATAAAATCGCTATCCTTCACCGGAAGGCTTAAACTGAAATCAAAATCGGAATCGGAAAAATCATCAAAATCGCCGTCGGACAGCACGGTTCGATTGAGCGCGTCGGTAACAAATATCCTTCCGCTGTTTCCGACCTTAAGATGTTCCAAAGCCCGCTGAAGAAATTTTAAATCGGTTTCCATGACTATCAGGCCTTTGAAGCTTCCGTCAATGTCAAAAACAGGTTTTGAATACACGGCTTTGGGACCATTGCCTGGCTCATTTGAAACCGGGAATCTCAGAATTTCACTTTTTTTAAGAGCTTTTGTCTTTGTAAAAACTTTACGATCGGAATAAAGCAAAGGAGCGATTATCCTTGAGCCTTCCACATGGCAAATTTCCCGCCCGCTTGCGTCAACATAAATTATTCGCAAATAAATTCCCGCGCGGCGCGAAAAATCAAGAAAATACCGCTCCAGCCCCCGGCGATACTGCTCCGCCTCTTCATTTAAGCCATAGTCGGCGTTATTATAATAATCGGCGATAAGCGAAGTCTGAGAAAGAGTTTCAAGGTCATTGCGGCGCTGAGAGAAAAAATCAGCCACACTTGCCGCCGCGCCCTTGCTGAAGATTTCAATATTTTTACCGATTTCATTAATAACATGGTGTTTTGTGACATAAAAAGCCGATACTCCAAGCAATCTTATACCTGCCAAAGACAGCGGAATAATACCCAGCATTAATCGCTGAAATAAAGTGGTAATCCTTGGCAGAAATTTCATTTTTTCCTCTTGGTTTTCGCGGATTTTTTATTGAACACAATTTTAGCGTTCAATTTTGAGAAATCCATCGGCGGTGACAAAACAGACAAGGCGACCATCGGTTTGTTCCCGGT
>DAOWGR010000030.1 GCA_030637365.1 Elusimicrobiota bacterium | reverse complement strand
TATCGGATAAAGCATTGTATTATAGGGATAGCCGTCGGCCGGCGCTATTTCTTCGGAACCCACAATATAAATTGCGTTATCTTTTATTTCATAATCAACAGAAACCATTTGCATCAGGCAGGCGTCCGAGGCATAAACATCAATTTTGCCTATTTCATTAAGCGCCATGCCAAGCTGAGGGAGGGTAAAATGATTATTAGTTTCATCATCATAGGAAAGTCCCTTATCATCTGAGGATTCAATAGTCTTTCTCCAGCCATCACCATGATTCCAAACAATAAGCATATATTTTTTTGCCGGATAATTTCTTTTAGCCCATCTGCCAAAATCAACCAATTGCTTCCAATCTCCCATGTCAACATTTGTGAATTCTTGAACCACGGGCGAAGTTATTTTATATGTTAGGGTATCGTCCTCGATATAATATCTTCTGGTTTCCCTCCAATTGCCATTTGATATTGAATATTTTTTCATGCGGCCAAGTTCAACAACAATATTCACTTTATCCGAGGACCCGACCATTTCCATTTCGTTGACATCTTTTAAGCCATTCTTTTCCAAGTTATTTTTAGCATTTATAAAAACCATAATGGTCCATTCTTTTGTAATCTTAGGTTCCGGTTTCGGTTTTGGTTTAAACCAATTGAAAATGCCGCTTCGGTTTAGCTCATCGGAAATCTTAATGTCATTCGCGGAGAGAGAATTTAAATTAAAATTTTCCCATGAAGCGGCGTTTGACGCGTAAAAAAACAGAAGTGTCGCCGCCAATATCATTGTTTTTTTCACGAAGCCTCCAAAAATTTCTCATGCTTTTTCATTTAGCAAGATACCACTGAATGAATTCGTCCCAATTTGAATCTTTTGCCCATTTAAGTTCATCGTAATCCCTATCATAAGACTTGTCCGGCAAATAAACCGCTATGCCGCAGGCATTGGAATAAGAGGGGAGTTGCCAGAACGATTCAAGCGTATTGACATCTCTATTATGAATAACAAGGCTCTTTTTTATGTGTCTCATCAAAGCTTTGCCTTTTTCTTTTACGGCTTCGTTATCCGTTTTTTCAATCAAAAGACTTATGAAGTGGTATAAGTCTTTATTGTCGGGCATAAAGAAATCCTGTGTTTTTGACAGCGCGCTTTTTACGGTTTCTTTGGAAATATTCCGAGTTACGGTATAAGTAAAATCGTTTACGAGGGCGCGGAAATTCGCCAAAGAGGAAGTTCTCACCACACTTTGAGTTGAATCGTTTTCTGTTAAAACATAATGGTCCGAAGCGGCGTCAACTATCACTTTGGAAAATTCAGCCGGAGTTATGGACGGATTGGCGACAAGAGAGGAAAGAAAGGCATTATAGGCATATCCGTCAGTATGTTCAGTGTCTTCAGAACCGATTATATAGGCGATATTATCCTTGATTTCATAAACTACCGATGCCATTTGCATCAGACAGGCGTCTGAACCGTATATATCCAATTTTCCGATTCTTTCAAGAGCTTTGCCAAGTTCGGGAGTCGTGAAATGTTTTCCCGTATCATAGTCATGGGAAAGGCCTTTCCCCGCCAGGGATTTATCATTTTTTTCCCAGCCGCTGCCATGCCCCCACACGATAAGCATATAGCGTTTCGCGGGATAATTTTTTTTCACCCATTTGCCAAAACTCGCCAAACGACGCCAATTACCCATATTCGCATTTAAAAATTTTTTAATCACCGGCGAAGTTATTGTGTTCGGTTTTGTATCTTTCTCTATATAATATCTTCTTGCTTCTTTCCAATTGCCGTTTGATATGGAATATTTTTTCATGCGGCCAAGCTCAACGACAATATTCACTTTATCCGAGGACCCGACCATTTCCATTTCGTTGACATCTTTTAATCCATTCTTTTCCATGTTATTTTTGGCATTCATAAAGACCATGATGGTCCATTCTTTTTCGGTTTTTTTGTTTGAATCGTTATTACCGGGCTTAATGCGGTCAAAAATGCCGTTTCGATTTAGTTCATCTGAAAATTTAAGATTATTGGCGGTGATTGAATTTAAATTGAAATTTTCCCGCGCGCCTGTGTTTGAAGCGTGAAAAAATAAGAATGTTACTGATAGTACCGCTATTTTTATAATTGTTTTTCTCATCTGTTGTCCTTATTAATTTTAATTAATCAGTGATTATAGTTTAAGTTGTTTCAATGAGTGTCAGGAGTGTCTTAATACCCTTTATTTAATGGGTCCTTTGGCTAAAACGATAGAATTTATTCTCTCTTTTGCGGACACTTTCAAACTATGATTTGTATAATGATATTGTTACAACAAGAAGTGAGGATACCGGCTTTTATTTCATAATCTGAAGGACAAGCGTTTTTCCACTATTAAAACATCGGCAGGTTTGTCTAAGCGGTAATGGCAAAAAAACATTCGTATTGCAAAATAATATGCTGAAATTCAATTTCTAAGCAAACTGAGGATTTTATGAAAGATATGCCACGATTTAATTATACGGTTGAAGAAATTAATTCCATTTCCAATACTTGCATTGAAAACCTTGAAACCAAAATCAAGTCGATCATTTCCATTTCAAAACGGGATAGAAATTTTGAAAATACCGCGTACGCTTTTGAAAAAGCTTTAAACGAAATATCCGATATAATAACCGTCCCCATTGATCTTGCTTATATTTCGGATAATCCGGAAATAAGAAAAGTTTCTCAAAGTCTGGAGCTTAAAATAAGCCAGTATTTTGTTGATGTTTTTACCAGAGAAGATATTTTTAATGCCCTGAATGAATTTGCTCTAAAAAGTGACCAATTGGGTGAAACCGAGCAAAGGCTTTTGGATAAGATGCTTTTGGATTTCAAAAAAAACGGTCTTGGGCTTAAAGAGGATAAAAGAAGCGAAGTTAAAAAATTGCTTAAAGAATTGGTGGAAATTGAATTAAAATTTTCCGTCAATTTGCGCGATGTTAAAGATTTTATTGAAGTTTCTTTTGAAGAATTAAAAGGCTTGCCTGAAGATTATATCAGCGGTCTTAAAAAAACTCCCGAAAACAAGACTATGTCGGGTGTCGTACCGGGGAGCGATGCTCATCAGGCGACCAAATATATTATTACAATGGATTATCCCGATTATATTCCGTTTATGGAAAATGCCGAAAGCGATGACGCGAGACGGCGTCTCGCGTTAAAATTTAATAATCGCTGCGCGAAAGAAAATGTGAAATTAATGGAAGACGCTATCGTTATAAGGCGAAAAATAGCGAAAAATATCGGTTATCCTACTTTTGCCGATTATGTTTTATCTGATCGTATGGCTAAAGATTCCAATACCGTTTTTAATTTTCTGCATAGAACTATTGATAAGCTTAAGGAGAAGGGAATAAAGGAATTGGCAGAAAGAATAGCGCTTAAAAAAGAAAAAGAACCTTCTTGTGAAGGAATTATGTTCTCGTGGCAATCAAGTTTTTACAATAATCTTCTTAAAAAGAAAAAGTATTCCATAGATCATGAGAAAATAAAAGAATATTTTCCTTTGGAAACGGTTATTGGCGGCATGTTTGAAATTTTTGGAAAAGTGCTTGGAGCGGAATTTAAGGCGGCAGATCTTGAAACTTGGCATAAAGACATTCGCGCTTACGAAGTTAAGGATAAGGACGGAAATTTAATCGCTTATTTCTATTTTGATTTATTTCCCAGAGAAGGAAAGTATAAGCACGCGGCATGTTTTGGCATTAGGCAGGGAAGAGAATTAAAAGACGGAGTGTATCAAAAACCGGCTGCCGCCATAGTCGCTAATTTTCCCAAGCCAAGCGGAGATTTTCCATCACTTATGAAATTTGATGATTTGGTTACTTTGTTCCATGAATTCGGTCATGTTACGCATCATATTTTAACAAGGGCCAAATACGGAAGATTTTCCGGAACCAGCGTTTCCAGAGATTTTGTGGAAGTGCCGTCGCAAATACTTGAAAATTGGGCTTATTCCAAAGAAGTTTTAAAAGTGGTTTCAGGGCATTATAAAAATCCGGCTGAAAAACTTCCCGATGAAACAATAAAGAAATTGATTGAGGCAAAAAATATGGATTCGGGTTTGGCTCATTTAAGACAGCTGTTTTTCAGCATATTGGACATGAAATATCATACCCTTGAAGGCGATGTGAATACCACGGAGCTTTATCGGAAATTGATGAAAGAAATATCATTAGTGCCTATGATGGAAGGCGTTTATCCTCAAGCCAGTTTCGGACATTTAATGGGCGGTTATGAAGCGGGTTATTATGGCTATCTTTGGGCCAAGGTTATAACCATGGATTTGTTTTCCGTATTTGAAAAAGAGGGGATAATGAATTCCGATACGGGCGCGAGGTATAAAAAACTCATACTTGAGCCAGGCAGAACATATGATGAGTCGGGGCAGGTAAAGAAATTTCTTGGCAGAGATTCAAATGAAGACGCTTTCTTGAAAAGCATAGGAGCGACAGAAACAGCTAAAACAGTAAATACGATTATAGGTTGATAAGATGATACGGACAAAAAGAAAACAACCCACGCAGATATGAAGATAAGGGAATAAAAAAGAAATTTCCTTGTTGATTTATTTATTGTCATATTTCCATATTGTCTTATTTACGCTGTTTATTCTTATTTTATGAAAACAAAAATTTCAATCATAGGCGGGATTGTATTGGGGATATTTCTCATGTATCTCGCTTTTAGAAATATTGATGTGAACAATCTCGCCGTAATTTATCGCCAAACAAATCCATGGTATCTTGTCCCATTGGCCTTTTTATTGGTTTTAGAAGTTTTTATGAGGGGAATCCGTTGGAAAATACTTTTAGGCTCCATTCAAAAGACAAAGGTTATGGATACTTTTAAGCTTGAAGCCATAGGACTTGCGTTTAATAATATTTTACCTTTAAGATTGGGCGAAATTATCAGAGGGGTTTTGTGCGCGAGAAAACTTGAGATTTCTTTGATAACGGTTTTCTCCACTATTTTGGTTGAAAGAATTATGGATATCGTTACTCTCTTTATTCTTGTTGTATTGGCTGTAAGATTTGACGGATATCTTGGAGCGACCGATTTAAATTTGTATTTTTGGCTTATTTTATTTGTTTTGTCAGTGATTGTTCTATCGCTTGTTTTTATTGAAAGAATCATACTTAGCGATAAACTGGCGAGAATTTTTACAAAATTTCCAAGGTTTGCGGATATATTGAAACGCGTAGCGCTTGGAACCAAATCTTTCCAGGATTTAAAAAAGACTTTGGCTATAATTTTTTGCGGATTCGCGCAATGGTCCGTTAATGTTTTCATATTTTATTTTGTGGCGAAGATTTTCAATATTAATGAAGTTATCGGCATTTTTAAAAGTATAAAACTGGTTTTTACCACGGCTGTAGCCGTATCCGTGCCCGGTATGCCCGGCTATTTCGGCAACTTGGAATTTTCAATCAGCAAGGTGATGAGTTTATGGGGGATAGCCGAGGAAGTGGGATTTGCTTATGCCGCTTATTTGCATCTTTCAATGTACATTGTGGTAACAGTTTTGGGAGTATTTTTCATTTATCGAATGGGTTACTCGCTAGGTGATTTATATAGGCAAAGTAAAAAATGGAAAAGCGAAAAGAAATTAAATCGGTCTTGATGTTTATAGCCACTTTTTTTCCGCTGATAGGCGGAAGTGAAAAACAGGCTTTAAGTCTTTCATACTCTTTGGTCTCAAGGGGAATAAAGGTTAAGGTTTTAACCAGAAAGGTTAAAGGAACCGTCAGTTATCAAAATATGGGCGGTGTTTTTGTGCGCAGATTAAAAGTAATGGGAAAGGGATTGATGGATTCCGTTTCTTTTATGATCGCCGGATTTTTTTATCTTCTAAAACATTCAAGCGAATATGATGTTATTCATGTTCATCTCGCATCTTCTCCCGCCATCGCCGCGATTATAGCCGGAAAGCTTATCGGAAAAAAGGTAATCGTTAAGCTTGGCGGAGGAAAAGGCGTGGATGAAGTGTCTCTTTCACAAAAAACTTTTAGCGGAAGATTAAAGTTGAAATTTTTTGCTTTTGCAAAACCCGCGTTGCTCGTAATGAATGATGAGGTTTTTTCTTGGTTGAAAACCACTCAGCTTAGAAATCTTAAGCTTATTCAATTTAGAAACGGTGTTGATACCGGCGGATATTCGCCGCTTTTATATCAGGAAAAAATAAAAGCCAAAACCAAGCTCGGTTTTGAAAACAAACAAATATTCCTTTTTGTCGGCAGATTGTCTTTTGAAAAAAGAATAAAGGAATTTGTGGAAATTTGGGATGAGCTTATGCGCAAAGAAAATATTTTCCAAAAGGCCAAACTTATCATTGTCGGATCAGGGCCCCAGGAGCAAGATATCAGGGAGGCCGCTAAAGCGTTTGAATTAAGCGATAGTTTGGTTTTGGCGGGCGCGCAAGATGATCTGTTGCCTTATTATCACGCGGCCGATGTTTTTATATTGCCGTCTTTTTCAGAGGGGCTTTCAAATTCAATGCTTGAGTTCCTTGCAAGAAAACTTCCTATTACCCGTCTTCAAAGAGACTTATCAGATTCAACAGTCATCAGAAATCAGGGAACTGCTCTTGCTTATACAGTAATTGGGATTCAGTTCCTTTAACCTCTTGATAATTAAAAAATCCTCACTATAATGGTCATAGCGAGGGCGTTAAGTTAATTCTCTTATTGAATTTTTACTTCATCAAGATCATCTTCTTACTCTCAAAATAATCTC
>DAOWGR010000027.1 GCA_030637365.1 Elusimicrobiota bacterium | reverse complement strand
TCCTCCTTCTCCTTCTATTATATTTATAATTGGAGGATTCTCTCTAAACGCGTCCATAGCGCCCAAACCAAGTCCTATGGCGGCTCCCACTCCGATACCGCTTGCTCCCGTGGCTATTTTCACAAAAGGAACCAAAGGAGTCGGGTGTCCGTCCAACGGTTTTGAATTGAATTTTTTAAAAAGTGGGGTGTCGTTTATTGGATTGCGTCTAAACCCGAGCAAGTCTTCCAAACGCAATTGAAATTTTTCTTCGGGCAAAAGCTTGGGATCGGCAACGCGCAGAAGTTCATTTCTGAGCGCCCACATGGCATATAAACCCATTGCTTTATGACCGGCGGCGTAAACCATGATATCATTATCCTTTCTCTCGGGATCGGAAATATCATAATTCATCGTGTCAAATAAAAGAGAGCCGACTATTCTTCCCGAAGATATGCTTCCTCCGGGATGACCTGACATTGGAGCGAAATTATAGAGAATGGCGCAAAGCATTCTATAGATAAGGTCTATATTTTCATAAAAAACCAAATCTTCATTTTCAACTTTGTATTTGGCGTTTTTAATGATATCGGATATTTCATAATAAGCCGCTCTTTTGGGAGACAATGTAAAATTTGATGACTTCACATCTTGAAAAAGCGTTTTTGTCCGCATGAAATTCCTCCGATTCTCGCTGAAATATAATTTTATCAAAATACGAGGTAAATTGAAAGAATGTCCGCCGAGATGGATTTATAACGAATTGCTTTGAGTTTAAAAAGTAATATAATGACTATATTACAATCAATTACTTTCTCGGAGGCTCAAATGTCCATAACAGCTGAAACAGTTTCATACAAAGAATTAGGTTTTGTCAATACCACGGATATGTTTGAAAAAGCGAATAAGGAAGGCTATGCCATTCCCGCTTATAATTTCAACAATATGGAACAGATTCAAGCCATAATAACGGCTTGCGTTAAAACCAAATCCCCTGTTATAATCCAGGTTTCAAAAGGGGCGAGAGATTATGCCAATGCCACCCTTTTAAGATATATGGCTTTGGGCGTCATGGAAATGATGAAAGAAATGGAAATCAGCGTTCCCGTCGCTTTGCATCTTGACCATGGCGATTCTTTTGAAATTTGCAAATCCTGCATAGACAGCGGTTTTTCATCCGTTATGTATGACGGCTCCGCTTTGCCTTATGATGAAAATGTGCGCATTTCAAAACAAGTTGTGGACTACGCGCGCGCCAGAGGTGTTACCGTTGAAGGGGAGCTCGGAGTTTTGGCGGGAATAGAGGATGATGTTTCATCGGAAGTGTCTCATTATACGGATCCCGATGATGTTGAAGATTTTGTTAAAAAAACCGGAGTTGATTCTTTGGCCATATCCATCGGCACCAGCCACGGCGCTTATAAATTCAAACTCAAACCGGGCGAATCCGTTCCGCCTTTAAGATTTGATATTTTGGAAGAAATTGAAAAAAGAATTCCGGGTTTTCCCATCGTCCTTCACGGATCTTCCTCCGTTCCTCAGGAATATATCGCGCTTATAAACAAATACGGCGGAAAGATGGACAATGCCGTGGGAGTGCCGTCCGAGCAGCTTAGAAAAGCGGCAAAAAGCGCCGTTTGCAAAATAAATATAGATTCCGACGGACGGCTTGTGATGACAGCCACAATACGCAAGGTATTTAATGAAAAACCCGGAGAATTTGACCCGCGCAAATATCTTGGCCCGGCCAGAGAAGAATTAATCAAAATGTACGCGGATAAAAACGAAAATGTGCTCGGCTCGGCGAACAGAGTATAAAAAAGCGATACAGCGTAACGGAAAACAGCGTAAATAAGTGAACATGTAAATATGTGCGCAAGGAAACTCCTTAACACATATCAACTTATTACCGTATCATCTTTTTCGGTTTTTTCATTATGAAAGAAAACAGAATCGCGATTATTGGCGGCGGCGCGTCGGGAATTGTCGCCGCCTTAATCGCGTCTAAAAAAAACAATTGCGAAATACTGCTGTTTGAAAAAAATCATATTCTTGGCCGGAAAATACTTTCAACCGGAGCGGGGAAATGCAATTTATCCAATCAAGATATTTCTCCCGATAATTATAATTCCGGCGCGCAAACCTTCCTTAAAAAAGTGTTTTTAAAAGCCAAACCAAAAGAAATATTGAATTTTTTGAAAGACACGGGTTTATGGCTAAAAAGCGAGCATGACGGCAGAATATTTCCAAGATGCATGAACGCTCAAGAAGTTGTGGACGCGCTTTTACTCGGATTGCAAAAACCGAATATTAAAATCCGCAAACTTACCGAAGTTCTGGAAATAATAAAAATAAAAAACGGTTTTACCGTAAAAACTCAAGCTGTAAAACCAAAATGGGACAAAACTTCTTTTAAACCGAAGATAGAAAGTTTTGATTGCGAAAAACTGATTCTTGCCTGCGGCGGCAAGAGCTATCCTCACATAGGCGGCGGAGACCATGGCTATAAGCTGGCTCATTCTCTGGGCTTGGAGCTCAGCAATCTTTCCTGCTCTATTGTTCCTCTTATTGTAAAAGAAAAATGGCCGATTGATTTAAGCGGCATAAGATGCGATGTTTTGCTTTCCGCTTATTCAAAAAATGAAACTCCGATGTCCAATAAACGAGGTTCCGGATCGGAATCCTCCGAAACTAAAGCTTTGGGGGATAAAAAAATAGCCGAAACTTCAGGTGAAATATTGTTTACGGATTATGGCATATCGGGCCCCGCGACTTTGAACGCGAGCCGAAACATAGTTCAATCTTTAAAAAAGGGCAAAGTTGAATGCCAAATAAATTTTCTTCCCGAGTTATCAAAAAAAGAAATGGAAACACTTTTAACAAACCGCCTTAAAAAAATGGCTGTTTTGAATGAAAAAAAAGCCGATTCTTTTTTGAAAGGCATTTTTGAAGATAAAATTTCAAGAATAATAGCAAACAAAGCGGGCATAAAAAAAGAAACTTTTCTCTCCCGCGTAAAATCGGATTTCATAGAAAAACTTATTCCGGCCATAACCGCTTTTAATTTCGAAATAAGCTCGGCAAAATCTTTTGAAAATGCCATGGCAACCGCCGGCGGAGTGGAACTTTCCCAAATAAATCCGGAAACTTTTGAAGTCAAGGCTCATAAAGGTTTATATATTACAGGAGAGCTTTTGGATATTGACGGAGACAGCGGCGGCTACAATCTTCATTTCGCTTTTACATCAGGGTTTTTGGCCGGAACAAACGCGGGCAAGAACCCAGCGCGGCGGCGCGACAGGTAACCGTGCGGCGGTTATACAATTTACGGAAGCGCGAACAGGCAAAAGCAAAAAGACATGAAAATAAAAATATGCCCCGATTGCAAAACCGAAAATAAAATACAGGCAAGTGTCTGCAAAAAATGCCGATTTGATTTAACATCGGTTGCGGTGAAATCCGTTAAACCGGAGGGCAAAAAAAAGATTATTCTCAAAACTTTGCCCATAGTGATATACGCGATTTTAGTCGGTTTTATTTTATTGTTTTTAATCGTGCATATCGCGGAGAACAGATCTGAAAAAGCGTCAAGAGAAATACTCCTTCTCGAAAAAGAAATTACTCGATCAAGAGCTTTTTTAAACGCGGTAAGAAAATCATTGCCGGAAGCCGAAAAGAAAAAATATGCGAAAATGGTTTATATCCCCGCCGGTGAATTTACGATGGGCTCAAATTCAGGCTATAGTTATGAAAAACCGCCGCATAAAGTGCATCTTAACGCTTATTATATGGACAAATACGAGGTTACTTTCAACCAATATGACAAGTATTGCCGAGCGACAAGAAAAAAGAGACCTTCAGACAGCGGTTTTGGCAGAGGGAACAGGCCCGTAATAAATGTAAACTGGAATGAAGCAAAAGCGTATTGCGAGCATTATGGCAAAAGACTGCCTACGGAAGCCGAATGGGAAAAAGCGGCTAAAGGGGGAAGCGATACAAAATATTGTTTTGGAAACAATGAATCCGAACTTAACGAATACGCGTGGCATGGG
Source organism: Elusimicrobiota bacterium (assembly GCA_030637365.1). GTDB lineage: Bacteria > Elusimicrobiota > Elusimicrobia > Elusimicrobiales > UBA9959 > JAKLQJ01. The sequence goes on along the minus strand of DAOWGR010000027.1, from coordinate 7,706 downwards.
TCCAATTTGCTTATTGAATTTATGTGGCATTTTTTTTTAAATTCCGGTTATAAGATACATTTTGTGGGAACAAAAAAACCCAATAACTGGGGACTATATGATATGCACGGCAATGTATGGGAATGGTGCAATGATTGGTATGATGAAAATTATTATAGCGCGGCTGCAAAGCGGGCTTTGACAAAAAATCCAAAAGGTCCAGATAAAGGCAATTTTCGCGTTCTTCGCGGCGGATGTTGGCTTGACCGCGCTTATGTCTGCCGTTCCGCCAATCGCTTCAGGAATTCTCCCGTGTTCAGGAGCGATATTTTTGGATTTCGTTGCGCGGCGAGTGACGAGCAATAAGCAGGTCTGCCGAGCAAAAAACAAACTACGGAGACTAAATATGAACTTAAAAAAAGAACTTTATCTGAAATTTAAAAGATATATAGCCATTGACACTAAAAGCGATGCCGATTCAAAAACATATCCGTCCACAAAAGGGCAAAAAAAGCTTGGCGCTATTCTCGTCAAGGAAATGAAAGCCATGGGCCTGAAAAAAGTTCAAATGGATAAATTCGGATATGTGACCGGCGAGCTTTTGGGCAATATTAAAAAAAAGAAACCCGTAATAGCTTTTTTGGCTCATATGGACACTTCGCCGGACGCGAACGGAAAAAATGTCAAACCCAAAATCCATTCAAACTATAAAGGCGGAAATATTATTATCAATTCCAAGAAAGGAATTATTCTCTATCCGTCCGAATGTCCCGAGCTTTTATCCTGCAAAGGGGAAGATATAATAACCGCGTCAGGCGATACTCTTTTAGGGGCGGATAATAAAGCGGGCATAGCCATAATTCTCACAACCGTTCAATATCTGATTAAAAATCCCGCGATAAAAAGGCCTACAATAAAAATCGCTTTTACTCCCGATGAAGAAATAGGCAAAGGCGTGAATTTCTTTAATGTAAAAAAATTCGGCGCCGATATCGCTTATACGATTGACGGAGATATAGCGGGAGCGATTGAAGATGAAACTTTTAATGCCGACGGCTTCAAAATAAACATTACCGGCAAAAGCGTGCATCCGGGAACAGCCAAAAATTCTCTGGCAAATGCTTCCAGAATAGCGGCTGATATAATGAATTCCTGGCCGGAAAACATGCTTCCCGAAACCACTTCGGGCAGAGAAGGGTTTATAATGTTTACATCCGTTAACGGTGAAATAGAAAATGCCGAAATAATAGGCATTGTCCGCGAGCATGATACAAGAAAACTCAATATGCTCAAAACTCATTTAAAGGCGATAGCGAATGAAAAGATAATTAAATATCCTTTAGCCGATATACAAATTGAATTTACCGAGCAATACAGAAATATGAAAAAAATAATATCAAAATTCCCTGAAATTATGTCCAAATTGATTTTAGCGGTAAAAGAAGCCGGAATTAAGCCGATAATAAAACCCGTGCGAGGGGGGACTGACGGCGCGAGACTTTCATTTATGGGCTTGCCCACTCCCAATATTTTTACGGGAGGTTTTAATTTTCACGGCCGTTATGAATGGGTGTCTTTGGACGGCATGCAAAAATCAGCCCAAGTAATGGTGAATATTGTAAAACAATGGGGAAAGTAAAGAATATCCTCGCCATTCAAATTATGCATGCTGCGCGCCGCGGTCCAGTCAAATCATAAATAGATCTAATCTGTGGCGGTTATTTGCTCTTCCGCCAAAAATGGTATAATGAGTATTGAATTTCAGTTTTATTGCTTTAAAAATCCAAACAACAATAAAGGAGTTAATAATAATATGGCAAAGAAAATGGTAGCGATGGACGGCAATAGCACGACAACTTATACGGCGCACGCCACAAATGAAGTTATAGCGATTTATCCTATAACGCCTTCTTCAGGCATGGGAGAAATAGCGGATGAAAAATCCGACAGAGGCGAGAAAAATATTTGGGGAACAATTCCGGCAGTAACTGAAATGCAATCCGAAGGCGGCGCTTCAGGCGCTGTTCACGGAGCGCTTACAGCCGGAGCTTTAACCACCACTTTTACCGCTTCTCAGGGCCTTTTATTGATGATTCCCAATATGTATAAGATAGCGGGAGAATTAACTTCCACCGTTTTTCATGTCTCAGCCAGATCCATCGCCACTCACGCCCTTTCAATATTCGGCGATCATAGCGACGTAATGGCCGTAAGACAAACAGGGTGGGGACTTCTCGCTTCAGCCAATCCTCAAGAAGCCATGGACATGGCTCTTGTAGCGCAAGCCGCCACTTTAAAATCAAGGGTTCCTTTTGTCCATTTTTTTGACGGATTTAGAACTTCCCATGAACTTAACATGGTTGAGCCCATTGAATTTGAAACGATGAGAAAAATGATAGACTCAAAACTTATAGCTCAGCATAAAGCCAGAGGATTAAATCCCGAACACCCCGAATTGCGCGGAACGGCTCAAAACCCGGATGTTTTTTTTCAAAGCAGGGAAACATCCAATAAGTTTTATGCCGCCACTCCCAAAATAGTTAAAGACGCCATGAAGCAATTCGCTTCTTTAACCGGCAGAGAGTACTCTCTTTTTGATTATGTCGGAGCTAAAGACGCGGAAAAAGTCATTGTGATAATGGCGGCTTCCGGCGCCGACACAGTTGAGGAAACAGTCAATTATCTTACCGCTAAAAATGAAAAAGTCGGCGTTGTAAAAGCAAGACTGTACAGACCCTTTTCGCAGGAAGACCTTTTAAACGCCATTCCTAAAACCGTTAAATCCATAGCTGTTTTGGATAGAACAAAAGAGCCCGGCTCATTGGGCGAGCCGCTTTATCAGGATGTCGTAACCGCTTTTGCCGTCGCTTATAAAGCGGGAAAAGCAGATTCCATCCCCACTATTGTCGGCGGAAGATTCGGCCTAGGTTCCAAAGAATTTACGCCGGCCATGGCTAAATCCGTTTTTGATAATCTTGACGCTTCAAAACCGAAAAACGGTTTTACGGTCGGAATAAACGACGATGTAACCAATACCAGCCTCCCTTGGGATATTTCCTTAAATATGGAAAATAAAGATGTTTTTAGAGCTGTTTTCTTTGGTTTGGGTTCTGACGGAACGGTCGGAGCAAACAAAAACACAATGAAAATTATCAGTGAAGAAACCGATAATTACGCTCAGGGCTATTTTGTTTATGATTCTAAAAAAGCCGGTTCCATGACGGTTTCGCATATTCGTTTCGGTAAAAAACCCGTAAAAGCTCCGTTCTTGGTGGATAAAGCTCATTTTGTCGGATGTCATCAATACTCTTTTATTGACAAATATGAAATGCTTGATAAAGTTGAAGAAGGCGGAATATTCCTTCTAAACAGCCCTTTTAAAGCTGATGAAATATGGGCCAAGCTTCCAATTGAAATGCAAAAACCCATCATAGACAAAAAGATTAAATTCTATACCATCAATGCCGCCGATATAGCCAATAAAACCGGCATGGGTTCAAGAATTAATGTTATCATGCAAACCGCGTTTTTTGCCATATCGGATGTCCTGCCTAAAGAACAGGCCATAAGCGCCATAAAAAACGCCATTAAAAAAACCTATTCTTCCAAAGGCGAAGAAGTGGTGAAAAAGAATTATGCCGCCGTTGACGGCACAGTCGCGGCCATTGAAGAAGTTAAAGTTCCAAAGACTGCCGATTCCAAATTCACTCGTCCTCCCATGGTTTGCGAATGCGCGCCGGAATTCGTTAAAAATGTAACCGCTAAAATAATGGCTTTAAAAGGCGATGATTTGCCTGTTTCCGCTATGCCTGTTGACGGGACATTTCCCACGGCCACAACGCAATATGAGAAAAGAAATATCGCTCTTGAAGTTCCGGTATGGAATTCCGACGCGTGTATTCAATGCGGATTTTGCTCATTGGTTTGTCCTCACGCGACCATAAGAATTAAAGCTTATGACGGGGCGGAGCTTTCAAAAGCTCCATCCTCGTTTAAATCCGCCGACGCCAAAGGCGAATTAAAGGGACTTAAATTCACGGTTCAAGTCGCGGTTGAAGATTGCACGGGCTGCGGAGCGTGCGTTTACAGCTGTCCCGCTTTCGCGAAAGATTCCGGCGGAAATAAAACGGATAAAAAAGCGATTAATCTTGAATCCCAGATTCCTTTAAGAGCGGCAGAAAAAGAAAATTTTGATTTTTTTCTTTCTTTAAAAGATCAAGGTTCCTTGAAAACAAATCGTTATACGGTTAAAGGAAGCCAATTGGTAAGACCTTTGTTTGAATTCTCAGGAGCTTGCGCGGGATGCGGCGAAACGCCTTATGTCAAACTTTTGACTCAGCTTTTCGGCGATCACCTCGCGATAACCAATGCCACCGGATGCTCTTCAATTTACGGCGGCAATCTTCCCACTACGCCGTTTGCCAAAAGAGAAGACGGCAGAGGTCCGACATGGTCCAATTCCTTATTTGAAGATAATGCGGAATTTGGCATGGGAATACGATTGGCTTATGATAAGCTGAATGAATATGGCATGGAACTGCTAAATTCGGCAAAATCAACGGTTTTAAAAAACAAATCAAGCTTGGTTGACGATATTTTGAACGCGGATCAAAGCTCTTGGAATAAACTGGAAGAACAACGCGCCAGAGTGGCGGAATTAAAAAAAGCTCTCTCCGGTTCCAAGGACGACTTGGCTCTCAATATCATGAGCATTGCCGATTATCTTGTAAAGAAATCCACATGGGTTCTGGGCGGCGACGGCTGGGCTTATGATATAGGTTATGGCGGTCTTGATCATGTTTTGGCTTCCGGCAAAAACATTAAAGCTTTGGTCTTGGATACCGAAGTTTATTCAAATACCGGCGGTCAGATGTCAAAAGCCACTCCTACCGGCGCTATCGCGAAATTCGCTGCCGGCGGAAAACCATTGCCTAAGAAAGATTTGGGCATGATGCTCATGACTTATGGCAATATTTATGTGGCTCAAATAGCGATGGGAGCGAATTATCAGCAAACTGTTAAAGCCTTGGCGGAAGCCGAAGCTTATGACGGACCGGCTTTGATTATCGCTTACAGCCATTGTATCGCTCACGGCATTGATATGCGCACCGGCATGAATGAACAGAAAAAAGCCGTAGCTTGCGGCAGATGGCCATTATACAGATTCAATCCAGATTTAAGAAAAGAAGGAAAGAATCCTCTTGTTTTGGACAGCGGCAAACCCACCATATCGCTTGAAGATTATATGATGGGAGAAAACCGCTTCAAGAGTCTGCATAAAACAAATCCCGAAGTAGCCAAAAAACTTCTTAAATTCGCCGATGAAGAATACAAATGGCGCTTAAGCCTTTATCAGCAAATCGCTAAAATGAATTGCGAGACATCCGACTCGGGGGAAAAAGTAAAAGCTGTAGCTTAAATAATTCACATTTAAAAACGGTGGACAATTAGTATTGTCCACCGTTTTTTTACTATAAGGAATTACATGAAAAAGAAAAAAATTTGGCGCAATGAACTTTGTCCTTGTGGAAGCGGAAAAAAATATAAGAATTGTCATTATGAAATCGATAAAAACTCCCAAGAACCCGTAATACTACAACGCAGGAAAGAAGGGGAAAAAGGTATGACTGAACATCTTATGGGTCTATATGGAACAAAAGTGCCTAAGTTGCCAAAACCATAAAAAAATAAAGCCAGTCTAATGTCTCGCATTATTTTAATTCATTAATTCTTATATAGGTCTAATGGCCTGATTTCTTTATAGGCCTTTAGGTCTTAAATTTATCCCATTGGACACTTATGGATTCTAAAGAATTATTTTATACTTTATAAAGACGATTGCTTGTGACAACAGGCGGTCACTGATAAAAACAAGTATTAATCATATTATATTGCTGGCGGAAATCAGCGGCTTTTTCCGCGAATTTCACAGCAAAAAAGAGGAAAAGAAAAAATGAAGATATTAACTAAGATTGCAATTGTCGCATTATTGATTTCCTTGCCTAATTTTACAAAAGCTCAGCCTTCCGATGATAAAATTCAGCGCAACTTTTCATCTGATGAAAGGACTTACGCGAAAGAAAATCCAAAATTTTCTCAAATAGATCCTTCGTCCATTAAAATAGTAAAACTCAAAGAAGAAATTTTGGAGAATTATGACATTCAAACTCTATCTGATAATCGTCCGGTAAAAGACGACCCTTTTGTTCTTATAGACAAAATTGTAAATGCCGCATCCAAACTATGGAAATTGGTAACGGATAACGCGCCTGTCGTAAACATCAGCTCAAAATATGCCACCGCAATTCCTCAAGGAATTGAACATTTTACCCAACTTTCAAATTGGAAAATGCCCAAAGCTTATACCTACGCTTTCAATGCCAAAAACCTATATGGAGCGGAAGTGATAAATGTAAAATACAAGGTTATATATATATACGGCGGAGACTATAATGGCAAAGGCAAATATTTAACGGGAGTCAGTATCGTGCCTGAAATTGTTGATGTCGCATGGACCTATAGATTTGACCTTAATGCCGAAGTGCCTGATTCAACGGTTATAAATATCGGCCCTTCCGACAATCCTGTGTCCGCCTTGCAATTACAACTTTCATGGACTATAGCCTCGGCAATTAAGGAAAGCCGCGGAATGAGCGTTTATTATATACAAGGCGACGGATTTATGCGGGAAATGGCAAGTTCTTTTAAAATAGAAGAAACGGAAGTGAAAATTAAAAATATTAAGTCCGCCAAACCTTTGCTCGCGGGCAACGCGAATAAAGTTTTTGAATAATAAAAAATTCCGGGAGGAATGAAAAAAATGAAGAAAATGACAATAATGATGTTACTGTCCGTAGCAATGCTTGCTTTTACGGGCCGGGTATCCGCGAATATCTACGATGAGAAGTATTTCACCATTGATGAAAACTCAATTAAAATAGAGCTTTTGGAAGAACAAAATTATGGGCAAAATATTCCTTCTCCGGCATACGGCCCTTTTATAAACCGGCAACAAAAACATTCAATTGAAGACACGGTAGCCACCATTGACGAACTTACAAACCTAATGGAAAAGATCATCAAGATTGTAGATGACAATAAACCTGTGGTTAATATAAACACACACTATGCCAATGTCGTTCCGGTTGGCATAACCCACTGGACGCAATTGCAGGGCTGGGCCAAGCCCGGCACAAAAACCTACGCTTTCAGCGTGGAAAATTATTATGGAATAGAGGTGGTTAATGTCGTATATCAAGTGCGTTGGATATATGGCGGAAACCTTGACGGCAAGGGAAAATTCCTTACCGGTGTTACCGTTGACCCCATTAGCGTAGTCGTGGCTTTTTGCGGATATAATCTTGATCTTGTCATGGAGGTGCCGGATTCAACAATCGTCAATATGGGAACTTCCGAGGATCCTATCGCCTCAATGCAAATTGTGCTTAAATGGAAAATTTCAACCATACTGGGAGCGACAAACGGAAAAGCCGTTTATCATATTCAAGGCGACGGATACATGAAACACCTGACAAACTCGTTGTAATTGGCAACACTAAAACAAATATGAAAACCGGCGTGATTTAAACCTCGCCGGTTTTTTTTATTGGTTTTTTAGATTTTGTTGTTTTCTTGCTTTTACAAAATATTATTTTAAATCTCTAATTTTTTTCAGAAGCTCCGTTTGCTCTTGAGTAAGCAAACTTGGAATATCAATCGTAATCCTG
>DAOWGR010000015.1 GCA_030637365.1 Elusimicrobiota bacterium | reverse complement strand
ATGTCCGTTCCGGGAACGGACGAAATGGTTGTACTTCTAAGGAGCAAAAAAGCCCATAAAGGTATTTTGGGAATTTGTCCATACTCAAAAGTATCTTTTGATATAATAATCCCGCCTCCGATGCCTTTTTTAAGGCTTACTTCATCCCACGCGGATATGCAATTTTGATACTTTATTTCAAATCCAAACGGCTTATTATTTCTAAAAATCACAAAATCAACTTCCTTGCCTTTTTTAGATTTCCAGTAAAAAACTTTATTCGCAATGCCAAAACTCGCCCATTCGCTTAAAAAGAATTTTGAAATGTGAGCCGCGCAAATATTCTCGGCCATTTTGTCATCGCCAAGATATTGTAAATGAAATTTATCATGAAGAATTCTAAAAATAATCGGATCAATGAAATACATTTTTTTATTCTTTTTGTTAAACGGCCGTTTTTTTGATATATCCACACACAAAATTTCAAGCCCCAAATACGCCATATTCAGCATTTCTATATATTCTTTTACCGTATTGGCCGAAGAAAATTCAATGTTTTTCATTATAGTGTTAAAACTAACGGGCGTCGTAATATTTCTCATAATTTCAGAAACAACCCGCATAAGCATTGAAAGGCTTTTTCTATATTTTTCAAATTCAGAAAACAAAACCGACTGATAAATCAATAAAGTTTCCTGCGATATATCGCCTTCCTTAACAAAATCCGAAATAGACTTGGGAATCCCCCCTATCTTGAAATAATTCCGCAAATTCGCTCTATAAAAATCAGCTTTCATTAAAACGATATTTTTAAATTTCTCAAATTTACTTCTTGAAGAAATAACCTCGCTGATTTTTTCTTTTAAAATTTCCTCGTTGGGATTAACCAAACGGCAAAACTCATAAAAAGACACCGGTAAAAATAAATAATCTTTGCCGCCGTTTCTTCTGCCCGGCATTCTTTCATATCCTCTTTTCAACTCAATTGAAGAAGAACCCGTCAAAACCAAATGAATACTTTCCGACATTCCCAAATCAACAAAATTTTTTACCGCTTTTTGCCAATCTTTTACAGAAGTTATTTCATCAAGCGCAAAAAAACCCTTTTTTATTTTATTTACTCTCAAATGTTGATAAAAAGATTTCAAAACCTCGAGCAAATCTTTTGGTTTGGAAATAATATCGCAAGCAAAATACCCAATAGATTTTGGAATTGTCTTTTTACTTATAAAATCATGAATTAACAATTTTATTTCCGTTGTTTTTCCTATTTGCCTCGGCCCCCTGATTATGTCAATTGAAGACGATTTTATTTTTACAGTATCCTTCAAATGCCTGAAATTCAATTTTGAAAGTTTTGCCGCTTTAATATTTCTATCTTTAAGATGCCATGTTTTATCATTCCACCATGGGGATGATATAGCTATTTGTTCAATGTAATTCATAAAAGATACCCTTTTTTGATAAGTGTATATATTATACACCAAACACAATAATTGTCAATATCAAAAACAATAGTATAGCGACAAAGTAATTAAGCAGTATGAAGCAATTTTACCCCGTGGGTTGCTGCGCAACTTCTGGCGCGGTAGCATCTAAAGAATCCCGCGGGGTAAAACACTAAGATGACGCAAAACTTTTTTGTCGCTACAGTAGTGTCAAATAAAACAAATATCAAGATTCATTGTTAATAATGGCTAACAAACTGCGACAACTTTGAGAAATTCTTAATCAACAGCGTTTTTATTCCCCCCACTTTCTGCTTCCTGATTATTTGATAATCTTCCCGGCTTTTATTAAATATATTTTTAAGGTTTTTATTGCTTTTGCCGCCAACGCGCATATTAACACAAACTTCAGGCAAATAAGAAGTTGAAATATTATATTTCCACAAAAACCTGAGCATAAGGTCATAATCCGCCGCTACATGATATTTGGTATTAAAAACTCCATGTTCGGCATATATGTTTTTTTTAACAAAAAAAGCGGGATGAGGAGGCATCCAGCCGTTTTTTATTTTATTTCGCTCAAATTCGCCGGCCCGCCAATAACGAAGCGTTTTCCCGTTTTCACGAACATAAACCAAATCCCCATAAACGCTGTCGCATTTCTCAGATTTAAATCTATCGGCAATCCGCTCTATAATCCCGGAATCGGCATAAAAATCATCCGCGTGCAGAAAAGCGATTATATCGCCGGAAGCGTTTTTAATCCCCCTGTTTAAAGCGTAATAAATGCCTTTGTCTTTTCCGGAAATAATGAGATCTATTTTATCTTTATACGGCGCCAGCTCATGTAAAGTGCCGTCATAAGAATATCCATCCACAATAATATGTTCAATATCCGCGTAGGTCTGATTTACCACAGACTCTACAGCCTTTTTAACAGTATCTTTATTATTTAGCGTAACCGTAATTATGGAAAACTTCATATTAATTCCCTCTTTAATAATTTCACCGTTGTTTTACCCTGTAGGTTGGGATAAATGTTTGGTTTTGGCGGAAACCTGCGGGGTGAAATAATACTATCTTTAGCTGTTAGCCGTCTATCTGTCCGGCCGTGAGCCGCCTGGCGATTTTCTATTTTTTATCCGCGCAAACGACATAATTATTCAAAACCAAAACATCCATCTTGGTTCTTTTAAAACAGGCAATGGCTTCTTCAGTCCTATTAACAATGGGCTCATTTTCATTAAACGAAGTGTTAAGCACGGCCGGAACTCCCGTTATTTCTTTAAAAGCTTGTATCAAAGCGTAATATTTGGGGCTCATTTTTTGAGAAACAGTCTGCAAACGCCCCGTTCCGTCGGCGTGAGTTACCGCCGGAATAAAAGACCTCTTATCTTCCTTAATCGTATAGACCTTCTCCATAAACGGAACAGGATAAGACTCTTCAAACCATTCAACAACATCCTCTTCCAAAAAAGACGGAGCAAAAGGCCTGAAATTCTCTCTCTTCTTCACCCTTTCATTTAATATATCCTTAATTTTCGCCGTGCGGGGATCGGCCAATATACTGCGATTGCCCAAAGCCCTCGGCCCCCATTCGGTTCTGTCCTGAAACCAGCCGATAACTTTTTTATCGGCGATAAAACCGGCGACTTTTTTGCAAAGTTCATTATTGGATAATTTTTCATACTTAAGCCCCTGCGCTTTTAACAAAAACTCTATGCCGTCATTTGAATATTCAGGCCCCAAATACGGCTTATCCATGATATATTCCCTTTTATTGCCCAATATATGATTCCATACCCAAAAAGCCGCTCCGACCGCCGTTCCCGCGTCATAAGCCGCCGGCGGAATATAGATATGTTTAAACTTCGTCTTTTCAAGTATTTTGCCGTTTGCCAAAGAATTTTGAATGGACCCGCCCGATAAGCAAAGATTTTCATTTTTATACATCTCATACGAATGATTAAGCAAATGAAAAAAAGCTTCCTCATACATGGCCTGAACGGAAGCCGCGATATCTTTATGATGCTGAGTTATCGACTCCTTCGGCCCTCTCGGCTCGCCCAATAAATCGCCGAGCTTATCCGAATAAATTTTGCCTATTGACGGCTCGCCGTCAGTCCAGGTCATTTCAATGCCGGCGCTATGATGAACAAAATAATCCGTATCAAGCTTAAAAAATCCATTCTTGGCAAGTTTTACAATCTCGCGCATTTCTTTCATATAAACAGGTTTTCCCATAGCGGAAAGCCCCATTATTTTATACTCGTCGCCATAATGAGGAAATCCCAAAAACTGGGTTAATGCGGTATAAAAAATACCCAAAGAATGTGGATAATGCGCGCAATCAGAAACAGTTATTTTATTGTCAGCCCCAAAACCGCGCATGGCGCTGACAAAATCGCCGAAACCGTCAACCGAAACACAAACCGCGTTTTCAAAAGGCGAAACAAAAAAAGAACTTCCAAGATGCGCCTTATGATGTTCAATGTTTTTCACTTTAGCCTTAAGAGAATTCACATTTACGCCCAATTCATCGGCGATTATTTCTTTAACCTTCTTTATTTTCCCCGCGTTCTTTAATCTGCTTTTAATAAAATCAAACGAAGGTTTCTTTGTCAAAATCCTTAATATTTTTTTATCCAAATGAGCGTATAAATTTCTCCCTATGGCGATATAATCAATTTGCTTTGCGTCAATATTTGCCGATTTCAAACACCATTTTATGGATTTAACGGGCATGCCCGCCCAATGCTTTTTACGCACGATTCTTTCTTCCTCAATAGCGCAAACAAGCCTGCCGTCTATCAAAAGACAAGCCGACGAATCTCCGTGATAAGCGTTAATGCCGAGTATAATCATAGTTGTTCTCCCTTGCCGTGCAGGCGCCGCGTCAGATACTATGTGTATCAAGCGGCCAAAAATTAAATAAACCCCGTGGGTGATTGCAAAACTTCGTGGTTGCGCCGCGACTAAGAACTCCCGCGAGATTGAATACATTGAATCTGATAACTATTTTACCTGATGTGAAAAATCAGATAGTAATTATCAATATCGGATTCCGATAATATTATTGCCGTTTTTTACCCCGCGGGTTGGTTAAATGTGGTTTTCGAAGAAACCCGCGGGGTAAATACGAGATGTTGCAGAATCAAATTGTCGCTAAGTGGCGAAATGATGCACCAATTAACTCTACCGTATGATTCCTCAACACTTAAACTCTTCCTTATATAAGCCACTTATAAAACGGAATAATTTTAATCGTTTTTAACCCGATTTTTTCCGTCCCTTCTTCATCTGAAGTAATGACAAACAAATCTTTGCATTTCAGTTTATCGGAAACTTTCACAAGAGCTTTTAATTCGCGTTTTTTAGTATCGGCATCAGACAAAGAATAACACACTTGAATCAACTGCTTTATTTTCATGCTCTTCCTTTTTTTAGCCGTATCGCAAAAATCCAATTTTTCACGCGGTAATGTTTTGTTTAAGATATTCCTTTATAAAATCAAATAAATCCCCTAATTTTTCCCTCTTGTCAATCGCGACAAAAGGCCTTAAATCCAAAATAAAATCTTTTTTTGAAAACTTTTCCATTTTTCTCAAAATATCGCCTTTGCTCATTTCTTTTAACTCATAATACTCCAGCTTTTTTTTAATCAAATTTCTATCCATGCGCGCGCCTAAATTTAAAAGAAACCAAATATCATATAAATCCCGCCCCTTGGTTCTTGTAAGAACAGCTCTTATTTTTTCGGCTAATATTTCATCTTTTGAAAGGTTATGCGTGAAAGAAGTAAAAAGGACGGGATAAAGAGTTTTAAGAATTGATTTTTCAGGCTTAAAAACGCTTTCCCTGAACGAAAAATCCAATTTAACAAAAGTTTTGTAAGGCAATACTCCCGGCTCAGCCGTCATTAAAAATGTTTTTCCCGTTAAGCTTTTTCTTTCTTTAAATTTAACATCCGCAATT
>DAOWGR010000005.1 GCA_030637365.1 Elusimicrobiota bacterium | reverse complement strand
GCTGAATGGAGAAGGGGATAAGCTTAAAGGACGGATTGTTAAAAAAGAAGCCCAAGAGATTGAAATAGATTTGAAGGTTCCGGCTTTTATTCCCTCGGGTTATATAAACGATGACATGGAAAGGCTCAATTTTTATAAAAAGCTTCTCAATGCCAAGCTTGAAGATATAAACGGTATTTTAAAAGAGTTGGAAGATTTATCCGGCGCGGCGCCTTTGCCGCTTAAAAATTTTGCCGAAATATTAAAGCTTAGAAAATCATTGTCAAAGCATGCCGTAAGAGCGGTTAATCAAAAAGAAAATTTCATTGAAATCTTTTTTAAGCCGAAGTCTCCCATAGATATGGCCGTATTGACTAAATGGAGGGGAATATTTAAAGACTCCATAATTTTTGTGCCGTCAAAATTCGGCGACGGCATAAGAATAAATTCGGTTGATAAGCCCATAAAAACAATAAAAGAAGCCATGAAAGTTTTCACCAAATAGTTCCGCCACTGCTTGTGGCGCAATAATCGCCACTCGTTTTTTTAATCGCCGTTTGGGCGATAATCAGGGGGGCTGGTGGGATAGTCCATTCGGCCTAATTATCCATAGGCCCAAAAATATTAAAAAACAGTACTTTAGCCTTTTATCGCGGTGTTTCATTATTTGTACAGTTTAACGGCAGAGTACAAATTAAGGAGGCGAAATGAAAAAACTTATAGTAATGGCTGCGCTTATGTTTGTGACGGCTGGAATCGGCAATGCGTCCAATTATGCCCCGGATTATACTTGGCAAACTGCTCGTGTTGTCGCCAAAGGGCCCGCTATTGTGGCCAGAGTTAAGAGCAATGTTATGAGTGAGAAGTTTGTAATCGGTTATAAAAAAAGCGGTATTCTTGCCGGTCATGATGTGATAAATGCCGTAGTTAGAGTTGTGTACAATGATAATAGGATAACGGAATCCGTAATCAGCATAGGTAAAGAATGGAATGGTACCGGTTTTATGACGCATTCAATGAATGGCTATGGTTTAACCGGAACATACTATTATGAAAAAATCATCAGAATTGAACTTGCTTTTTTTGTCGGAGAGCAGTGGGATTCAAATTATGGAAACAACTATGTCGTTAATTTCGAAGATTTCTACGGTAATGCGGCGGTTTTCACGTCAAATAACGACTCCTATTCCAATGAGATAGATGGGTATTGTTGGAATTTTATAGTAGATCAGATGCGCAAATAAAAAGAGACGCTTATTGATGAAGTTAAACTCCGTCCTTTGTGGCGGAGTTTTGCGTTTCTATGGTTTTCTTAATGAAAACCTGCTAAAATATATATATAAGTGAAAAAGTCTGAAGGGTCTCGGAATCTTGGGGTCAATTAAAATCCTTTTTTTTTGGTAGTTCTCAGATTTTAAGTTTGTTAGAGCTCTTTTTAGGAAGGGTTTCCGCCAAACAGATTTGCGGACCAGCCTAAGAAGTAATGGCTGGCAGCAAGCGTTCCGACTAAATGTCGGAAAAGCGAGCGATGACGGAATGGGGGGATTATCCCCCCTTATAGAGCATCGAGCGGAGTTTCCATTTCGGAGCGAGACGCTAATCGTCCCGCATTTTGCGGGATGCGATAATGGGGGCGAATAGGTTCGACGGGTGCTTATCATGTCAAAGTTGCAGGCCATGGTTGACCAGGCCATGTTAAACAGGGTCAAAACAAAAAGTGCCAACTCAAATGAGATGGCTTGGGCCCACGCTTAAGTGAGCCTCGCTTGCGGGTCTAAGTCTGCGGGATTCGTGGAGCGTTACTAAGCGGACTGCTGCTTTAAAGGCGCGCTTCGTCTTTTAAAGCAAAAGACTCACGGAGCTTTGGACTGTTCATGTCGCCTTGAGCTCAGGGCAGTTCGAGACAAAATCAGGGCTAAGCCTGTAGTGGCTCTGGCATATAGTATTCGGACCCGGGTGCGAATCCCGGCGCCTCCATAAAACATAAGGCTGTTCTCTTTAAGAGAACAGCCTTTTTCAAAACTGATGTGAAATTTTTTATTTTGGGCAACAGTTATATTTACCCGCATGACCGGGGTTTCCCCGCACTGTCGCCTGGAACAACGAACCTTTCGGTTCATCCCGCCATTATTGCTTTGGCGGGCAGGCAGATGCAGAAAACTATGTCTTTCTGCCATTCCGTATCTCAACCTCTAAAGAAACAAACAATATCTACACAAAAGCAAAATTGATTGATATGTGTGGGTTTATGAACGGACAGTAATAATGTTTTAAATTCAGTTAACTATCTTTCTTCTTCTATTAGGTTATCTGTTTAAATGCCGGTTATTACTATAGGACTCCCAGACTCCTGACTCTTTGACTTTTTATGTTTATCTATTTGTTGTAAAATTAAACTTTATAATGATAAATAATAAAGTTTTGAAAATCTCAATTCCTTTTGCCATTTTTTTGGCTCTTTCCGTTTTGCTTTTTAAATATAGCGCTTATTTCCTTTGGATATTTCCGGTTTACGGATTGATTTTTATATGGTTTAGTTTTCACAATGAGAATGAGCTTGAATTTGTAATCCTTTTCTTATGCACGGCAATTGGATTTTTAGTTCCTCAATTTTCAACATTTGCCAAATCCATTGAATTTTCAGCGTTTATATTTGCCGAAATTTTTATGTTGTGGATTCTTTTTTATCTCCTTCATAAAATAGCGGCCGTTAAAACCGACGGGTTTAAAAAAATAACGGCTGAAATCAGTTCCAATCTCAGTAAAAGGAAACATACGGAAGATGAAGTCAAAAGATATGAAAGCCATAGAGTGGCGCTTTTAAACAGAATTAAGTTTCAATCCGAATTATCTTCATCCATACAGTATATATCGTCGTCTTCAAATATTGAGGAAATAAAAGAAAAATTAGGCGAGCTTGTCAGAAAATATTTTAACGATGCCGAGACTTTGGTTCATTCGGGCGTTCCCGGCGATGTGTTTGAGAAATGGGTTTTTGACAGAAAAACTCCTTTGCTTATAAAAGATGCTTCCACGGAAAAAAGATTTTCTTCCGGTAATTTTTCCGAAGAGGAAAAGTCCATGATAATAACTCCGCTTAATTTATTCGGTTCTGTCGCGGGTTTTATACGAATTTCATCCGCGCGAGCTCAAAGGTTTAAAAACGACGATTTGCGTGTTCTTGAAATAATCGCCAGTATTTGCGCCGTTAGCATGGAAAATATACGGCTTTTTGAAAAAGTTGAAGAACTCGCGGTTAAGGACGGGCTTACCAAAATGTATACCCACAGGGCTTTTGAAGGAAGGCTTCAAGAAGAAATTCTTCGTTCCGCCAGAGGTAAAACTCCTTTTTCTTTATTGATGATTGATATTGATCATTTCAAAAAATACAATGACACTTACGGCCATCAGGCGGGGGATTCGGTTTTAAAAACGGTTGCCGAAGTTCTAAAAGGCAATATAAGAGAAATTGATTTTGCCGCCCGTTACGGCGGAGAAGAATTCGCGATAATTTTAACCGGCATCGGCGCGCAAGACGCCGCCGGTCTTGCGGAACATTTGCGTGAAATTCTTGAAGCGGCCAGATTTAATTTCGCCGGAACAGCCACGGGCGTTACGGCGAGTTTTGGCGTCGCGGAATTTCCAACGGACGCCACAATAGAAAGTCAGCTTATAAGAGTTGCCGATGAGCGGCTTTATAGGGCTAAAGCCGGCGGAAGAAATATGGTGGTATATGAATAAAATTAATATTTTTACCGCGTTAATGGCGTCTTCCGGCGTGATGGCGTATCTTTTTGGCCGTGTAAACAGAATTCTCGGCATTATAATCGGTGGATTTATATTTATAGTAAGTTCCGTTGTTTTGATTCAATCTCAAGCGGATATATGGCCGTATATTCTGCTTGCCGCCTGGTCCATCATTGCCATATCGCATTCTTTTTATATCAGCCGTTTTGATGTTTCGGTTTCCGTTTCCAAGCAAATCAATGATACGAAAGTTCATAATGAAAATCTTAATCATAAGCTTGAGAGAAACAAAGAACAATTCACGGCGCTTGTGAAAAATGAGAAAGAGTCTCTTTTAATGTATTCCGCCATTAAATTGCTGAGCGAAGCCGTAAATATTGAAAATGTTAAAAAATACTTTGCCAAAGTCCTTAAAGATTATTTCCAGACTGACAGTTTTGCTTTCTATGTGAAAGATTTTAACGGCGGCGAGAATATGGATGTATTCGCTTTTGGGCCGAAAAAATTTGAATTTGGCGCGTGGGCCAAGGTATTGGCTTTATCAAAATCTTGTGATAAAGATTTTTCGTCGCCCTTTGTTCATGAAGGAGGAAAGAAAGTTTTTTTTGTTCCGGTTAAATATGGCGATGAGATATGCGGACTTTTTGCCGCGGAGTTTTCAAGTGTGGGCGAAAGTGATTCGGCCGTTTTGGATAAAATGTCCGGTTTCTGCCGCCAAATAGCTTTTGCCATAAGGCGTATTCAGCTTTTTACACAGGTTGATTGCTTATCGCGAATTGACGGTCTTACCGGCGTTTATCGCAGAAATGTTTTGGATGAAAAAATAGAGGACGAAATAAGGCGGTCAAACAGTTTTAAAACAACCTTTGGTTTTATGATAGCCGATATTGATTATTTTAAAAATTTGAATGATAAATACGGGCATCAGTTCGGTGATTTTGTATTAAAGCGGATAGGCGATATACTGAAATCAAGCGTTTATGAAACCGATTTTATCGGGCGTTATGGCGGAGAAGAATTCGGCATTGTGCTTCCGAGAGCGGATTTTGAAGGCGTATTGAGAAAAGCGGAATCAATAAGAGCGGCTATAGAAAAAGAAGTTTTTCAGCAAGGTCTTGAAAGTGTTAGAATAACGGTATCCATAGGAATTGCTCATTTTCCGAGGGATGGTTTTAGTTCAAAAGATGTAATAAGAAAAGCCGATAAAGCGCTTTATTCCGCCAAGGATTCGGGCAGAAACACAGTTGTTGACGCGGCAAGCATTTAGAAGTAATTAAAAATAGTTAAAACCTTGAACGAAAGTGAGGGGTGCGACAATGGAGATATTTTATGGAAGAAACACCGGAATATAAAGACAAAAATGAAGGGGAAATTCCCGAAATTAAAGTTGAAACAAAAACCAAAAAGCCTGAAGCGATGAAAGAGAAAATACCGGCAAATTTTTCATCAACAAAATTATGGCTTAAAGTGGTGGTCGGTTTGTATTTCTTATCCATTATCATGGCCTTTATTCTTATTACGAAAACTCCTCAAAAGAAAAGTTCCTACAAAAATGATTTTTCAAAAATTATTTCTCTTGCTTCAAAAGACGGCATAGGAATCATAAGCGTCAGCGGCCCCATATCTCAAGCCGATTCCAGGAATATATTTGAGCGCGGCAGTTCTCGCATTTCCGTAAAGATAAAAAAAATGAGCGAGAAAAAAAATATTAAAGCCATTTTAGTAGATATCAATTCTCCGGGAGGAACCGTTGGCGCGGTGCAGGATATTTATGCGGCCATTATTCGCGCCAAGAAAAAAACAAAAAAACCGTTTGTTGCCAGAATAGGCGATGTCGCGGCCAGCGGCGGTTATTATATCGCTTCCGCTTGCGATAAGATAGTTTCCAATCCCGGTTCCATTACAGGCTCTATTGGCGTAATATACAGCATGGGGAATTATGAAGGACTTATGAAAAAAATAGGGTTCAAGACTGAAACAATCAAATCCGGCAAATTTAAGGATATCGGGTCTCCTTCAAGGCAAATGACCAAAGAAGAAAGAGAATTGCTGCAGTCTATGATAGATGACGCTTACTCTCAGTTTGTTGAAGCTGTTTCAACGGGAAGAAATATGTCTTTGGAAGTTGTAAAATATCTTGCCGATGGAAGGATTTATACCGGCCGTCAGGCTTATAAAGCTAAGCTTGTGGATGTATTGGGAGATTTTCAAGTCGCTGTGGATTTAGCCGGAGAGATGGGGAAGCTCGGCAAGGATCCCAAAATCGTGCGGGATATAGATTCTCTGGACCAATTTTTTTCTTTTTTAAATGTTAAAACGGATATTTTCAGCCGATTAGGCGCGGAAAGATTTTTAGCTGTCGGGCCGAGGCTTGAATACAGATGGGAGGGATTTTAATTATGTCTGTAAGCGATATTATTAGCGGACTTATTGATTCTCCCGAGAATTTTATCAAAGCCAATGAAAACGACAAGTTTTCTTTTGTCGGGTTTCTCGGTTATTTCACGGGAGCATTAAGTTTTTTTGTCTTTCTCAGAATGTTTAACTTATTTCCATCGGGGACCTTTTCTTTTTTTATGCTTTTTTCAGCGTTAATATGCGGCAATTTTATATTTGCCGGGATAATTCATTTGTTTCTTGAATTAATGGGAAAGAAGGGCGATATATTGAAACTTTTTTTTCTTAGCGGCATATCGGAATTTTTCTGGAGTATGCTTATTCCGCTCGGATTTGTCGTTAAATTGAATTATCTCAATGGCGCTTTAGTTCTTTTTGCGGTTTTCTGTCTTGTTCTTATGGTTAGAATAATATTTGCCAAATACATTTATCGCTTGGGCGGCTTCAAAGCTTTTGTGGCTGTTTTTATGCCGTATTTTGTATTATCGCTTGGCGGTTTTGTTTTCGCTATTTGCGGTTTTGCTTGGCTTATTTGGATTATGGTTTAGAAGATAGAAGCAAGAAATCAGAAGTAAGAAACGACAAGGAAAAACACATCAGAGGTTGAAAATTTATTATGTCAAAAATTCCTGAAATTAGAGAATATGAAGGCTGGCCGGTTGTAACGGCGGAGAAAATGAAGTATTTGGATAAAAAAGCTTCAATGGAATATGGAGTTGCCGAAATAGATTTAATGGAAAATGCCGGCAAAGGCATAGCCGAAGGAATTCTCAGCGTGGCGAAAGAAGATCTTTCAAAAGAGCCGTCTGAGCTTAAGGTTATAATTTGCTGCGGCAGAGGCAATAATGGCGGGGACGGCATAGTCGCGGCGCGGCATTTGAAAGCGGCCGGAGCCAAAATTGAGATTTATCTTATGCCGCCGAGAGATTTGGGCTATAGTGAAATTGTGGTTCAAAATATTAAAAGAGCCAAAGAGAAAGAAATCGGCATAGTTTTGTTTTCAAATGAGAATATTGAAAAATTTCCGGATATTTTTTCAAATGCCGATATTATACTTGACGCTTTTCTTGGAGTGGGAGCGATAGGCAAGCCTACCGGAATAGTCAGAAAGATTATTCAGCTTATGAATAAAAG
>DAOWGR010000089.1 GCA_030637365.1 Elusimicrobiota bacterium | reverse complement strand
ATAAAAGGCTTGGGCGAAGGTTTTCTCTCTCCGGTATCGTCAAAAGTGACAATATGGTCAAAATAATGATGCAGACCCAAAGCCACTATTCTAAGCCAAACAGGCAGGCGCGGAGCGTCGGAAACAACCCCCATTTTTATCCCGTTTTTAAGAAGCTTTGTTAAAGTAAGTTTAACATGAGGATAGAGAGTCATATGCCCTTCTTTCGCCCTCTTATAGCCTATAATGCCGGCGGCAAGAATTTTATAATCAATTTCGCCGAATTCTTTCGTCAACACTTTATCAAAAATATTCTGGTCCTCAAATCCCTCTTCCCAATATACATTGAAAATGTTTTCCACCATCTTGTCTTTCGGAATATTAAGTCCCGCGTCTATCATGGCGTCAGCGGCCGAATCCACCGCGGCGCGCTTCATGCGCATAAAATCCATAAGCGTATTGTCTATGTCAAAAATAACGGCTTTTATCATAATAAAATTTCCTTTTTTCCATTCTTTGTTTTCACACGCTGTCACACTTAAAAAGACACCCTGCGCCTTTTTTATTCTTGGCGAATAGCAATTCGCCCGCTACAATTCTGTTTTCCGTTCCCTGATTACTCATTACCGCTTACTGATTTCTATTTGGCTCTTTCCACATATTCAAAAGTTCTTGTGTCAACTTTTATTTTATCGCCGGCATTAATAAAAAGCGGCACTTTAACTTCCAAACCGCTTATAAGTTTCGCTTGCTTTGTCACATTGGAAGCCGAATCGCCTCTAATTCCCGGTTCGGCTTCGGCGACTTCCATAATAATGTTATCAGGCAATTGAATATTAAAAAATTTGTCATTAAGATACAAGCCTTGAACAAGCATATTCTCAACAAGAAATTTTTGAGTATTTCCAAGTTTTTCAAGCGGAATTTCCATCTGTTCATAAGAGGCGGTATCCATAAAATGAGCGGATTTTCCGTCTGAATACATATAAGTCTTCTCTCTTTTCTCAACGCTGACTCCATGAAATTTATCTTCGGGCCTGTAACTGGTTTCTATTATGGCTCCCGTATCCATATTCTGAAGCTTGACTCTCACAACGGCGCGCGCTTGAGATTTTCTGTGATGCTGGCAGGTTATGACTTGAACTATCTCATCATTTTCATTTTCAAATATAACTCCGGGATTAAAATTAGTCGCGAGTATCACCCTACCACCTCCCTGCGACTATAAGTCGCCTTAAATTCTAAATCAATATTCACCGAAGGTAAATAGGCAGGTGGTAGGGTCATAATAATTCTCCTTTATAAAAAGACGGCAACCGCCTTTTTAGTTCACAAGCGCGTAAGTTTTGTTTTTTACTGTCGCGCTTCCGCGCTATCGTACTTTCGCTCTTAAAAAAGGCATACGCCTTTTTTATCACTTTGTTAAAATTTCATATCCTTTCTTTTTGACTAAGAGAGTATCTTCTATGCGAACGCCGAATTTTCCATTCAGATATATTCCGGGTTCCACCGTTAATATCATTCCTTCTTTCAAAATATCTTTGGATTTTGAATTAACCGTAGGAGCTTCATGTATCTCAAGCCCAACTCCATGACCTGTTCCGTGCACAAAATATTGCCCATATCCTTTATCCATTATCACATCGCGCGCGATCTTGTCTATAAAAGAGGCCTTAGTTCCGGATTTCAAAGCTTTAATCGCTTTCTTTTGAGAAGCTTCAACAATGGAATACACTTTTTTAAACTCCGCGCCGGCTTTTCCATAAAAAAAAGTTTTTGTCCTATCCGAACAGTAAAAATCATATACGCATCCGTAATCAATTAAAATCGCTTCATTTTTTTTCAAAACCCTCATTGAAGTTTCGTGATGAGGACGAGCGGAATTGGCGCCAAAAGCCACAATCGTATCAAAAGAAGGACCGGTCGCGCCCATTGATTGCATAATGCCTTCAAGCTCTCTGGCAATTGAAATCTCCGTTCTGCCGGTTTTAATTCTCGGCTTTATTATGGCAAAAGCTTCAGCCGCTATATGGCAGGATTTTCTTATGGCTTTAAGCTCCGCACCCTTTTTAACGAGTCTTAAAGACGCGGTAAGGCCCGTCTTTTCAATAAGCCCGCGAGTTTTCCAAAACATTCCGTTAATATAAGTTTCCGTTTCAGGCTGAAAAGCCGTTTTTTTAATTTTAAATTTGCTTTTTTTAATTTCCGCGAGGACGGCGCTTTTCATATCATTGGACGAAAC
Source organism: Elusimicrobiota bacterium (assembly GCA_030637365.1). GTDB lineage: Bacteria > Elusimicrobiota > Elusimicrobia > Elusimicrobiales > UBA9959 > JAKLQJ01. The sequence goes on along the minus strand of DAOWGR010000089.1, from coordinate 1,582 downwards.
GGCTTCAACAAAGGAAACCTTGCTTTTAAAATGCTCAAAAAGCATTTTTGGAACAAAAGCGCAAATATTTGTTTTTGAAACAAGCAAAACACATCCGCTAAGATAAAATCCCGTCAAAAAACCGGTTTCAAGAACGCGATTTATCACTACCGCGTCCAATTTTTCTTTTTTAAGCGAATACTGCAACTCTTTAATTCTCTCTTTATATATTTTCATAGTTTTTAATTATACTAAAAAGCGAAGCGCGGCAGCGCGACAGCGATACAGTGTGGCAGAGAACAATAAGGAATAGCAATTGAGTACGCTAAAGGAGTTCCTTTAAAAACTTAATCACTGCTTTCTTAGCATCACTATTTGCTATGTCTTTTTGTTTTCAAACGCATCATACAGTCTTTTAAAATCCTCAATGCTTAAATTTTGCGGCCTTATCCGGTGCCCAATTTGAGCTTTTTCAAAAACCTTCAATAATCGCTCTTTATCCAACCCCATTGAAATGGATAGAGAATTCAATATTGTCTTTCTTCTGTGAGAAAATGAAGATTTAATTAAAGAAAGAAACTTTTTTAAAGACACCCCCTCTTCTAAAAAAGAATCCTCCTTTTTTTTAAAAACAATTACCCGCGAATCCACTTTGGGAACGGGGCTAAAATCTGATTTTGGCGCGTCAATAAGCGTAAAGGTTTCGCTTAAGATTTGGCTGAAAATCGAAAAATAACCATACTCTTTATCATTTGGCCGCGCCGCAATCCTTCGCGCCATTTCTTTTTGAAACATAAAGGACGCTCCGCCGAATTTATCAAACAGAAGCGCTTTTTCAAGTATGGCCGTGGCGCAATGATATGGAAGATTGCCGATAAAAACGATTTTTTTGTTTTTTACAAAAACTTCGGATAAATCCAAACGCATAAAATCAGCATTAATTATGGGCAAAGCATCCGCGCCAAATTTAGCCTTTAAACAATCAACCATTCTTCCGTCAATTTCAACCAAAAGAAGTTTTTTCGGGTAAGCTTTTATCAAATGTTTTGTTAAAACGCCCTTCCCAGGGCCTATTTCAACGATTAAATCACAATCAAAATCATTGACGGATTCGGCAATGCGTAAAGCCGTATAATCATTTTTAAGAAATACTTGGCTGTATTTGGGCATAGTTTTACCAATAACAAAACACTTTGAGTTTAAAGTTTATAGTTGAAAGTTTAAAGCAACAGCAATAAACTTTTTAACATTTTTTTATAAATTTATTTAAATTGTATCTGCCGCGCTGCCGCGATAATTAATTATTTCAAACTTCAGCTTTATATCTTCTCCCATTTTCCAAACATCACCCGCCCCGATAGTAAGCAAAATATCGCCTTTGGATAAATTTTTAGCCACCGCGAGAGCGTCTTTAAATTGGAATACTTTTGTTTTATTTATCCCTCGCATCGCATTTAAAATCAAACAAGAAGAAACTCCTTTTATGGGGCTTTCTCCCGCGGGATAAATATCCATAATGTAAACAATATCCCCCCAGGTTCCGACACAGACCACGACATGACCTTCTCCATTGCTATCATTATCATCATCCAATCCAATGATT
>DAOWGR010000145.1 GCA_030637365.1 Elusimicrobiota bacterium | reverse complement strand
TTATTGCCGCTAAACATTGAACAAGCCGAAAAAAATCCGACAAACGCAAAAACAAAAAGCAGCCTGATTTTACTCATATTAAAATTTGTCATATCAGCACTCTCCTTTAGTCCACTAAAACAATAGCTGCCATTTGGGATGCCAAGATTTATAATTCTTTTCAATATTGACAAAAAACGCCCAAATTTTTTCAGGCGATGTTTTTATTTCTACTGAATTTTTTAATATTACTTGTTTGAATAAACCAATAATATGGTTTTTGACAAAAGAAACACAAACAAAAAATTCCCATCGCTCATGATTTTGTTTCACTAATTTGAACTGTAAACAAAAAATCCGCTTAACGCGGATTTTTATTTTAGTCGGGACAATGGCGCTTTTAGCGCCACGACCTTCCGCGGTCTTATATCGGGGTGACTGGATTCGAACCAGCGGCCTCTCGCTCCCAAAGCGAGCGCTCTACCATCTGAGCCACACCCCGACTAAATTTTGATAAAGAAGCGACTAAAAATATATAATAGCAAAATAAGAAGTAGTCAAAAAATCTTCCGGGATTGTGTAATGGTAGCACAAGGGACTCTGAATCCCTTAGTCTAGGTTCGAATCCTAGTCCCGGAGCCATAAAATATATGAAAAAATCGCTTATACTGGCCATAATATTACTGCCGGGAACCGCACTGGTTCTGATTCCCGGCCTTATATTGTTTTTTACCAAGAAAAATGTGTATTCCGCTAATTTTTTTCTAAACCTTTTCGCGCGCTACGATTCCATCATCTGGCTTTCCCTTCCTTTTTTTATTGCCGGATTAATTTTAGCGTTCTCCACCGTAAAAACATTCTTAAATAAAGGCGACGGCACGCCCGCGCCATGGGACCCGCCAAAAAAACTGGTGATCAAAGGCCCTTACCGCTATGTCAGAAACCCCATGATAACGGGAGCGATTTTAATACTGATAAGCGAAAGTTTGTTTTTCGGCTCTTATCCTTTAGCGCTTTGGACGCTTCTTTTTTTCATTATGAATACGATTTATTTCCCCCTCTTTGAAGAGAAAAATTTGGAAAAAAAATTTGGAAAAAAATATACCGATTATCAAAATAATGTTCCAAGATGGCTGCCGAGATTAAAGCCCTGGACTCCAAACGATGAATAATAAAAACCAAACTGCTGACGGGAGTTTATATGCCTAAACGAAAAAAATCCAGTTTCACAATAATAGCGTCAATTATTTTCCTTTGCGTGAACATACTTGTGTTTTTCTGGCAAACAAATAAAAATGAAGGATGGTCCAAATCGAATAAAACGACTCTGATAGACTTTGGCCAAACATCGTCTATCTCTCCGAAAATCGCTTCCTATATATTGTCAAAAGAAGCCTCTCCTTCCTGCAAAACATGCCTTGCTTGCGCAAAAAAATTCATAAACGAAAAAGAACAGGCAAAGATAAAAGAAAACGTCAAAAACATGGTTTTTATACCCGCGGGAGAATACGCCATCGGTTCGCGGGAAACTGACGGAGAGTCAAACGAACATCCTCTGCATACCGTGCGTTTAAGTGATTATTATATTGACAAATACGAAGTTTCAGTCGGACAATACATGAAATTCGTAAAAGAAACGGTAGCGCACCATCCGGAATGGTTAAAACCCGGCAGCAGATTTAACATAAAAACGGGACGCGAAAATTATTACAAACAAATTGCCCATATTCTGGAAAAAAAGAATTATCCAGTTGTCGGCGTACACTGGAAAGACGCCGACGCTTATTGCAAATGGGCGAAAAAAAGACTTCCAACGGAAGCGGAATGGGAAACGGCCGCGCGCGCCAATACAAAAACTCACTATCATTTCGGAAACAATAAAAATACCGCGAACGCTTATTCATGGACCGAATCCAATTCGGCAAATGAGCCTCATCCCGTGGGACAAAAAAAATCCAATAGCCTGGGTTTGCACGATATGCACGGTAATGTGTGGGAATGGGTAAAAGATTTTTATGATAAAAATTTCTATAAAATCAGCCCCATAAACGACCCCGTTAACCGTAGGAAAAGCACAGAACATCCCATACGCGGAGGCTCATGGGCTTCCAATATTGAGTCCTGCCGCTCCGCCAACAGGGCGAGCTATTCAAAGGCAAACGATGATATAGGATTTAGATGCGCCATTTCCAAAAAGACGATATTAAACAGGTTGGATTGAATTTCCATTTATATGAAGGAAAATAAAGCTCGCGAAAAACACTAAAAACGGCTTTATCCTACCACCTGCTTGGGCAACAAAAAAGCTGCCCTAATAGAAAACCCGCTATGCGGGAAACAGGTGGTAGGGTTATTTCTTAAAGGCTATCGCGTCAACCGGGCAAACGCGCAAACAGCGCGCGCAACTAAAACAATCCGCCGGCATTTTTTTACGCGACAAAATCCCATAAGCCGCTTGACTTGGACAGGCATTAACGCATTCTCCGCAATTTGTGCATTTTTCATAGTCTATCTTTATTTTGAATATACTGATTTTTTCAAATATCCATGATATCAAGCCAAACGGACAAATCAACTGGCAAAACGGCCTATAAAAAAACAATGATGCAAAAAAACTGCCTATTATAACCGCGATAACACTTACGGATTCAAAATCAAAATTAAAGAGATTAAAGGGATTTAAATAATGATAGATAACCAATCCTTTCTTACCGCCAAAAATCCCGAATAAAAACAAAAGCATAACCAAAAAAAGTGTTATTCTAATGCCATTGGTAAGCCAAAAAGGCAATTTTTTCTTTTTAATTTTTTTAAATATGGGAACAATATAAATCAATTCTTGAATGGAACCGAAAGGACAAGCCCACCCGCATATGATTTTATTTCCTATTATCGCGAGAAAACTGAAAAATAAAAAAGCGATTAATTTTATCACGGCATCGTGATAAAGCCCCGCCATTGATTTAAAAACCTTAACTATTCCTTCCATGGGATTTGGCGATTTTCCAAGCAAAAAACCGCATAAAATCACCGAAGCCGCGAGAAACAATATATAAAATGATACGGGATATCGATGCTTTATCAATTTAATATCCGGCTCGGCGAATTTCCCGAGTTTTAAGAGATAAATCAAACCCCCGAAAGAAAGGATAAAATAGAAATAATATTTAAGCGATGAATCTTTATGCGACAGCAAATGTTCCATTACATGATCAAAAGCTTCTTGCTCTACGCCAAATTCTTTAATCGGTTTGTTTTTTGAAATGTTCAGCTTTAAATTTAATTCTCTTGCCAAAGCTTTTTTTGTAATTCCCAGTTTTGGCGCCATATCGCTTATGGAATTATTTACATTGAAATTAAACACTCCGATATCTTGAGATTTCTGCTGAAAAATAATACCCGCAAGCGCTATCATGCCCGCTATCAATATCATCGCGGCCATTAAATTTTTCTGTTTTTTTGATAAATATCCAAACCAGATTTTCATAATTACTCCATTATAAAAAAGTCATCCCCATATATTTCGCGAATTTGAAAATTATCGCGAGCTTTCAATATATTCCATTGCCCTATCCGCTATCCATTTTGCTATCCGCATATCCGGCAAAAGTCCCTGTTTCGCGAAAGAAACATTTTTACCGTCAATTTTCATCATGCCTTTGCCAATGGCATTAAGCGCCATTCTTTCAACACCCATTGAAAGATAAAGTCCGACGACTATCGTGGCTTTATGCTTATCCGAAGTTTTTAATATAACCGGCGCGCCTTTGGAAACAAAAGACTGTCCGACTCCCACAAAAGCATAATCAAAATACTTAATGCCTGTTTCGCCTCGGATATAAGAACTAATATCTTCACACAAAGAAGTCCAAATCGGCTCAAAATGAGAATCTCCGTGCGCGAGAAGAACCACGCCTTCTCCATCAGGAGCGTTTGATAACGCTTTTACCCTGTCCGACATAATTTCTTTCAACACATCTCCAATATTCAATGTCGGCCCTATTGTGATTTTAATTTTCGTATTAACAATTGTTATTCCTTCCTCTTTAAGAGTTTTAATCATTTCTTTGTCGCTGTACAAACCTAAAATTGCCGGAACATCATACACAGAATGTCCCGACGGGGCGATAAACAACGGTATGGCGTAAATTCCATCAATGCCTTTTTTTTCCATATTCTTGACTATGGTGTTGATTGAAGGCTCGTTAAACTCCATTAAAGCGACTTTCACCTCGCTAAAAGGATTATTTTTCTTTTTTGCCATTATGTTTTCAACTTGTTTTTCAATTTTTAAAACGGGCGCGTTCCACTCAAGCCTCGGAGAACCGTGAGCTATAATAATCAGGCCCAATTTTTCTTTCGCAAAAACACTTCCCGAAAATGCCAATAAAACACCGATTGACAAAAGCAAAACTGATTTTATTCTTCCCATATTTTCTCCTTTTTAACCATTTTCCACCTACGAGGTGGAAAATGGTTAAATTAAAAATAATTTGCTTATCCGGTAAACTGCAAATGATAAAACCCAGGCGATAATCATTGAATAAGCGATATATATACCGGTCCATTTCCACGCCCCGGCCTCTTTATGAAAAACAATCGTAGCCGCCAGACACGGCACATAAAGCAAAACAAAAATCATCAATGATAAAGCAGTGGCCATATCGTATTTTTTATCATTGCGCAATGCGGCGGCCAAATCCGATGACCCCTCATCCGCCTCTCCTCCAAGTGAATAAATGGTTCCCATGGTTGCCACAACAACTTCCTTTGCCGCCAAACCCGCCACCAAAGAAATACCTATACGCCAGTCAAAACCTATCGGACGAATTACCGGTTCAATAAATTTTCCCATTCTGCCCGCATAAGAATATTCCAATTGCTTTGAAAGCCTCATATTCTCAAGGCTCTGCAGGGTGTCGTGTCTCGGATTATGTCCATCAAAACGGCCAAGTTTAACGGATTGTTTCTCTTTCTGAACTTTATCAAACATCTGATTGCATTGGACCGCATGCGTTTTCTCGGCATATGTTTTGTTTATTTCACGGCTTACCGGAAAATTGCCGGCAGCCCATATAATTACGGAAGCCAAAAGAACAATAGTTCCCGCTTTTTTTATATACATATAGGCCTTAATCCACATTTGAATAAGAACCGCCTTAAGCGTCGGCATTCTATATGGCGGCAATTCCATAACAAAGGGTTCCGATTCACCTTTAAATAAACTTGTTTTAAGAAGCTTGGCGGATAAAATAGCGACTATAATGCCGAATAAATAAACAGCGAATAAGATATTTCCGGCATAAGCCACGGGAAAAAATGCCCCAATAAGCAAAATATAAACTGGAAGCTTGGCGCCGCAACTCATAAAAGGAATTATCATCATTGTAGTTATGCGATCCGCTTTACTCTTCAGAGTTCTGCAGCTCATAAACGCCGGAACCGAGCAGCCAAACCCCGTTATCATCGGAATAAACGATTTGCCGTGCAGACCGACTTTATGCAGAATTTTATCGACCACAAAAGCGGCTCTCGCCATATAACCGGTTCCTTCCATAAAAGCCAAAGCCAAAAACAATAACAATATACTCGGCAAAAAAACCAATACGCCTCCAACTCCGGCGATAATCCCATCAACAATCACCGATTGCAATAAGCCGGGGGCGATTATATCCGCCGCCGTTTTTTCCAAAAAACCAAAAAAAGTTTCTATCCACCCCATTGGGGCTTCGCCCAACTTAAATGTAAATTGAAATATCAGCCACATCAGAGCCAGAAATATGGGCAAACCCAAAACCCTGTTTATTAAAACGGAATCTATATAATCCGTTAAGGTCTTTTTTATTTCTTTGGGATATTCAACCGTTTCCTTTATCGCGCCTCGGATAAACGAATGCCTATCCTCGGCAATTGTCATTGCGGGACTGCTATCAAACATATCCTCGTATTTAGGAATTATTTCCAGCAATTCTTTTTCTATATTCAGCCATATGGCCCTTTCCTTTGCCGCACTGTATGTAAGCTGATCGTTTTCCAATAATTTAATGGCAAGCCAGCGGGGATGATATTTATCGGACAAGGTTTGATCGCCTTTAATTATATCCGTCAATCTTTCAATATTTTTTTCGACTTCCTCACTGAAAGATAATTTATTCTTGGCAACCGTCAATATGCCGGTATGAACGCGCACGATATGATTTAAAAGAGATTTGAAACCTTCTTTTTTTATGGAATTTGTGGGAATAATATGCGAGCCCAATAATTTTTCCAATTGCTTGAAATCAATTTCTATTTTTTGCTCTTTTACCTCGTCATACATATTTAAAGCGATAACCGAATTTACTTCCAATTCCATTAATTGCGTGGTTAAATATAAATTTCTTTCCAAATTAGTGCCGTCCAAAACATTAACAATGACATCGGGTTTTTCTTCAATAATATAGTTTCTGGTTATAACTTCTTCCGGCGAATAAGCCGTTAAAGAATAAGTTCCCGGCAAATCCACAATTTTTATTTTATAGCCTTCATACTCAATAAAACCCTCATACTTTTCAATAGTCACTCCGGCCCAATTACCAACCTTCAAATGCCTGCCGATCAAACCGTTAAAAAGGGAGGTCTTACCGCTATTTGGATTGCCCGCCAAGGCTACTGAAATTTCTTTAAACTCTTTAATGTTTTTATTTTTTGTCATCTCCCTCTTCTTTTAAATCCTCCGCCTCTCATGGGTTTGCCGTCTCCGACATGGCCGATTTTAACAACAGAAATATTTTTGGCTTCGCTAAGCCTCAAACTTAATAAAAAGCCTCTAAGCATTATCTCTATCGGGTCGCCTAAAGGGGCTTTGCGGATAAGCTTAAATCTTGTTCCTTTTACCAAACCCATATCAATCAATCGCGAGCCTATTTCTCCACACGCTTTAATTGAAATTATTTCCGCTTTATCCCCCGCTTTCAGTTCTGTCATCTTCATTTATCTTCTCCATTCCGTCCGCTATTGACATCCGATTGCAATACTTAAAGTTTATCTTAATTGAAATTAGATGTCAATAAGAAAAAATCACTTTTTACATTTTCCGCAAAGGCCGATAATCTTTGTTCTACAAACTTGAACTTTGAAATTCTCTTTTTTGGCCGCTTTCTTTAATAACTCTTTTATCTTTGTATCGTCAAACTCAATCATTTTATGGCATTTGGAACATATCATATGCCCATGCTGGCTATGCTTATATGAATGTTCGTATTGAATAACGCCCTCGCAAGTTCTTATTTTCGTGGCCAACCCCGCGTCAAATATAATCTTCATTGAGCGAAAGACCGTGGAATGGCTTATCTCGGGATATTTCTTTTTAACCAAAGCGTATAATTCATCCACCGATAAATGCGATTCATTGGATAGAAACACTTCAAGCACTTTGTATCTCTGATTTGTCTTCCTCAAACCCTTTAATTCAATATATTTTCTAAGTATCTCTTTTTCCTCTTTCATCCTTACCACCTCATCATCACCCGCCACTTATTGAATTTGAATTGCAATAACATTATATCAAAAACAACAGCGGCGCTTTAATATTTATTATAATTGTTTATTGAAAACAAGCTTTAGCCAATCCTATAAGTGAATCCCCGCAAACCGTGATTTGCGACTTGTGACCGAATATTTGCCCAAAAAAACATATGCCGGAAATTAAAAAAAAATTCATAGCCCTGTTCATATCCGCATTTGCCTCAATGCTCGGCATGGGCATAATCGTCCCCTTAATGCCCATATACGCCAAAACTTTAGGCGCTTCCGGACTCTGGCTCGGATTAATATTTTCGGGTTTCTCTTTATCGCGATTAATTTTTATGCCCTTAATGGGCAAGATGTCGGATAAAAAAGGCCGGAAAATATTTATTTGCTCGGGGCTGTTTCTTTACAGCCTTATCTCGCTGGGCTATGTTTTCGCGAACAGCGTTTTCTCTCTGGTCTGGATAAGAATATTGCATGGTTTCGCCTCAGCCATGACAGTGCCCATCATAATGGCTTATGTCGGAGATATCTCGCCCAAAGGAAAAGAAGGGCGGTTTATGGGCTATTTTAATATTTCCTTTTTTATGGGCATGGGACTCGGACCTTTTGTGGGCGGAATTTTAAACGACTCCTTCGGCATGGCGTCCGCTTTTTATACGGTAAGCTTTTTCGCCGCCACCGCGCTTATTTTCACATTGTTCTTTCTATCGGAAGAAACACCGGCCATGATAAAAAAAGGCGACTTGCAAAAGAATCCTTCATTCAGAAAATTATTGCAAAATAATCTGATCAAAGGCCTGCTAATATATAGATTCGTAGGCGCCGTCGGAAGAGGCCCTCTTATGGCTTTTCTTCCCATTTTTGCCGCCGATTTTAAAATTACGGCTTCGCAAATCGGAATTATAATATCTTCCAATATGATTTTGATGTCCATCCTTCAAATACCGTTCGGAAGATTAGCGGATAAATATTCAAAAATAAAACTGATAATATTCAGCGGTTTAATCATGACCTTGGTTTTGGGCTTAATCCCTTTTGCCGATAATTTCAAGGATTTGTTTTTATTAAATATGTTCCTGGGCATAGGCGGAGGCATGGGCATGCCGGCGGCAACCGCCATCAATGCCATAGCCGGAAAAAAATACGGAATGGGCTCGACTATGAGTTTATTTTCAAGCTCCATGTCGGCCGGCATGGTAATATCGCCATTAATCGCCGGAATATT
>DAOWGR010000010.1 GCA_030637365.1 Elusimicrobiota bacterium | reverse complement strand
GATTTTCCGATATTGGACAGCGCGACCGGAACAATTGTTGCGGGTTTTGCAAAATCGGAGGCTTTTTGATATGCCGCGACGGCGGCTTCATATTTTTGAGTTGAAAACAGAATATCCCCTTTAAGCAAAAAAGCGTAGCCGGCCGCCGTTGTATTTGAAAAACCGATTTCAATTTTGGCCAAAGTTTTATTGGCTAAATCCAGCTTGCCCATGCGCGCGTGTTGTTTTGCCATAAAGAGTTCTTTCCACGCGGCTTTTTTTAATTGAGAATATCTTAAAGTAAAAAACGAGCCTAAAATAACGACGGCGATTAGTATTACAAAGCCGCCGACAAAAGTTTCACGGTTTTCTTTTATCCATTTTAATACGATTTCAGACTTGGTCGCTTTTCTTATTACTCCGCTTTCTATCCAATTATTGCCCATGGTAAATCTCCTTATCGCTTTGCTTTTGTCTTTTTTTTGTTTTGCTATTGTTTTTAACTCTACACCCTATAACCCTAACCCCTCTATACCCTAAAAATGGCACCCCCGGGCGGAGTTGAACCACCAACCTTCTCCTTAGGACGGAGCAGCTCTATCCAATTGAGCTACGGGGGCATAAATAAAAAAATGCATGCATTTTTTTAGAGAGCAAAAAGCAGTGAGCAGAATTTTAAGGGATTTCCTTATGAAAATCTTGCTTCCGGCCTCTTTTGTTTCTATGTTTTGTTGTTATAAAATGACTTTCGTATCATCTTATCAATATATTTTCATATCTACGGTGTTGTTTGTCGCGCTGTCTTAGTACTTTATTAAAGAGAACAAATCATGTCCGGATATTTTTTCTCGGCCTTTGAGGAAATCCAGTTCTATCAGCATAGCGATTGATTCAACTTTAGCATTTAGTTTTTCAACCAATTCGCATACCGCTTTTATCGTGCCGCCCGTGGCAAGCACATCGTCCACGATGAGAACCTTTTCTCCCGGTTTTACGGCGTCTTCATGTATTTCAAGCGTGTCTTGGCCGTATTCAAGGTCATAAGTTTTGGAAATTGTTTTATAAGGAAGTTTCCCTTTTTTTCTTACCGGAATCATTCCGGCTTGAAGTTCAATGGCGATTGGAGCCGCGAGTATGAAGCCTCTCGCTTCAATGCCTATTACCTTGGTTATTCCCCGTCCTCTGTAATGGTCTGCCATGAATTTTATGGTTTTGCTGAAAACATCATGATTTGCCAATAGAGGCATAATGTCTTTAAAAATAATGCCTTTTTTGGGGAAGTCGGGAATATCCCGTATCACGGCTTTTGTTTGTTGAGAGATTTCATCTAAAGTTATTTTATTCATAATAAGGCCATCCGTTAATTTTTACTTTCTTTTCCGTTTCACGATTTTTTTTACCGGGTTTTTTTTCATTTGTGTTTTCTTCGCCGGTTTTTTCTTAGCTATATTCCTCGGAATATAAGGCTTTGAAGGAATTGAATCGCCGAGAATATTGGTTTTAACTTTCGGCTGATGCCAGCCGGGTTGAATATTCATGGGATCCTGTTTTTGTGATATTTCAATCAATCCCATTTTTGCCGCGACTCTTCTAAGGCGCAAAAGGGCTCGTTCTTCTATTTGGCGAACTCTTTCCCTTGAAAGAGACAATTTTTTGCCGATATCATGCAAGGTCATCGGGGTTTGTCCCGTAAGGCCGTAACGATATTCCACTATCATTCTCTCTCTGTCTCCAATTTCCTGAAGAGCCAATTTCAGTTCGTCATGCAAATGCAGAACGGAAATCAGATTTTCCGGAGCCGTTGATTCGTCTTCATGCAGTATATCGCCCAAAGTATCTTCACTTTCCGACGCGTTTAAGGGAGATTCAAAAGATGTTATTCCAACCATTATTTCCGACGCGTTTAAAGCGGTGCGCACTTGGTTCGCGTTCCAATGCATTTTTTTAGCCATCTCGGCCAAAGTCGGATTTCTCCCCAGTTTTCCATGCATATTGTCCCATTGCTTTAACCATTTTCTCAACGCCGTCCACGCGTGAGGCGGGATTCTGATGGTTTTGGAATTTTCTTCCACCGATCTGCGTATATACTGTTCAATCCAATAAGTTGCGTATGTTGAAAACCTGAATTCTTTGGCCGGTTCAAATTTATCTATGGAATGCAATAAGCCGAGATTTCCCTCTTCCACCAAATCCATAAGATCGGCGCCGGGATATAAAAATCTTTTGGCGGTCGGTATAACCAATTTAAGATTCATTTCCAGAATTCTTTGTTTAGCTCGTCTATCGCCCCGTTTTACTCTTTTCCACAGCTCCTGCATTTCTTCTTTTGTTGTTCGCGTATGATCGTCTATTTGGCTTATGGCCCGGATATACTGTTTTGTTGAATCTATGCTTTGTCCTTTGCTTACCATTTTACGCTCCTTAAGAATTCCGTTAAAAAATAAAGTCAAACCGTGAGTCTGATTGTAAATTCTTTTTCGTTAAAAGCTTGGAGCGAGACAGTTTCAATATTGCTGACATTCGCCCAGCTATGCTTTATTTTTATATCTTCCAAAAACAAAGCGATTTTATCCGAAGTTCCTTGTACTTCCCCTTCAACCGAACCGTCGGCGGTATTTCTTGTCCAGCCGGTTAAAAGTCTTTTTCGCGCGGTATCCCGCACAAACCATCTAAATCCCACGCCTTGCACATTGCCTGAAACTTTAAAGTGAACGCGTTTCAAATTCATTGTTAAAAATTATAATACAAAAAACCGTTTATCAAGGCAAGGACACGCTTGACAGCGCAAGAACATTTTTATCTTAAGTGATTTTGCGGCGGTTTGAGTCAATATCGGGGCGACTGGATTTGAACCAGCGACCTCTCGGTCCCGAACCGAGCGCTCTACCATCTGAGCCACGCCCCGAATAAACACAAGTATACAAAAATATTGGCGCGGTTATAAATTAATTTTTTTATTAAAACGGTTGTAAAAAACCCAGTTTTAAAGGGATGTTTTATCTCCGCCGGTTTTCTCAGGATTTAAAAAAAGAACGGGCAGACCGATGAAAGAGCATATTATCGCGAGGTAAAAAGCTTTTTCAAGCCCAACCATATCCGAAATTTTCCCAAAAATCAGAACGATAACGGATGCCATCATAAAGCTGATTGTCATATATAAGCCGTTGGCCACCGAAGGATATTTAAAATCTCTTTCTTGAATCAGAGCGAGTATCACGGGCGTGCTTGAAAGTGCGATAATTCCCAATAAAATCAAAGCGGGAATAATGGTCCATTTATTTGACAATACAAAAAGGAGCATGGCTATCGGAGCGCCGGCGGTAAGAAAAATCAATAGAGGTCTCCGGCCTATTTTATCCGAGATTGTTCCCGTTAAAAAAACGCCTATTACCGCGGCCGCTTGCAGTAGAGCGAGCGCTCCGCCGGCTATCCAGAGACTATATCCTTTTTCCGTCAGATAAGTTGGCAAAAAAGTGACCAGTATGGAAGCTGTGAATGATTTAATCAGCATCAGTCCCATTAGAAAAACAAATAATATTTTGCCATGAAGGATTGTTTCAAATATGGTTTGTCGTATATAAAGTTTTTTTGATTTCGCCTGAGGAAAAGTTTCATTTTTCAAATTTAAAATCAAAATAAGCGACACGAGCGCGCCGAAAGGAATCAGGCGGTATATTCCCGAAAATCCCCATAAAGAAATCGTCGCCACTATGACAAGAGGTCCAACCGCTCTTGAAAGCTCTCCTCCGATTTGAAAATAACTCATGCTTAGTCCCAAACCCTTTTT
>DAOWGR010000178.1 GCA_030637365.1 Elusimicrobiota bacterium | reverse complement strand
TCCTCTATTAAAACTTCTTGTTTGGAGCCAAAACCGCCGCCTATGCGGGGTTTTATAACTCTTATATTTTTTACGGGAATATTAAGAGCTTGCGCCACAATTCTGCGAACATGAAAACGAACTTGCGTAGCTGTTCTTATCACCAGTCTTTCCTTAGCGTCCAAATAAGTTATGGCGATATGAGGCTCTATGGCGCAATGCTGAATATAAGGCATGGTATATGTATTTTCAATTACAAAATCGGAGTCTTTAAACCATTCGCCGTTTTTAACTTCAAAATCAAATTTTGCCGCAATATTATGCTCGGCATCCGGAATGTTTTTTGAATCTTTTTCATCGTGAATAATCGGCGCGCCGCCCGACATGGCTTCAACGGGATCAAAAACGGCCTTGAGAACCTTGTACTCAACCTTGATTTTCTTGAGAGCTTCATCGCAAGCTTCAAGCGTTTCGGCGCAAACGGCGGCGACTCTGTCGCCGACAAATCTAACCTTATTATCCAAAACATAAGTGTCGTACGGCGAAGGCTCGGGATAGCCTTGTCCCGCTTTGGTATGGCAAATTCTGGGAACATCTTTATATGTTAAAACCGCTTTCACTCCCGGCACTTTCATAGCTTCTTTGACATCAATACTTTTTATCAGCGCATGAGCGTGCGGGCTCCACAGCATCTTGCAATGCAAAAGGCCGTTTATATCAATATCGTCGGTAAATTCCGGCATTCCGCAAGCCAGTCCCAAAGCGTCATTTTTAAGAACTCTTTTATTAACCACTTTCATTTCTTTCGTGTTTTTAATATCCATAAAAATTATCTCCATAACAACAGAAAACAACGAGAATAAGATGATAAGTTGATACGGTGATAAGTAAAAAGAGTTTCCTTATTTACATATCAACATATTCTCGTATTCCCATATCTACGCTGTTGCTTACTTCTTGTTGCCGCTCTTCTTCATCTTTTTTGCCGCAATTTTTACAGCTTTTATTTGCGTGACATAACCGGTGCATCTGCAAAGATTTCCGTCCAGCTCTTTTTTTATTTGTTCATCGTCGGGCGACGGATTCTTCTCCAAAAGGTGCTTGGTAACAATAATCATACCAGGCGTGCAAAAACCGCATTGCACCGCGCCCGCTTCAACATACGCTTCCTGAATCGGGTGAGGTTTTCCAATGGTTCCAATTCCCTCAATGGTTATTATCTCTCCGCCATGCGCCGTTACAGCCGGCATCATGCATGATAAAACCGGTTTGCCGTTAAACATAACAGCGCAGCTTCCGCAATCGCCGCTATCACAGCCTTTTTTGGCGCCTTTATAACCATATCTTCTTAAAGCATCCAAAAGAAATTCATTGTTTTTAACTTTTACTTTTTTATCTTCGCCGTTAATTTTCAAACTTATGCAAAAAAAACCGTCTTCCGATTTAAGAATATTCATATTTTTCATATTTTATCCTCTGCAAGCCCCGTTAAAAATCTTTTGAACATAATGCAAGCGACTTCTTTTTTAAAATCAATGCCGATTCCCGATAATTTTAATATATCCAAATTTCCGATAAAGGCTTCCATGGCCTCCTCAATAATTTTAGAAGACAGTTTTTGATTTGAAATAATGCCTTCGGCGGCTTCAAGCCTTATGGGTTTTGGAGAAAGAGAACCTATAATTACTCTTGGTTTTTCCACTTTCCCCTTTATCATCAATACTGAAAAAGCGCAACTCGCGTAAGATTCCCAGCAAGACTGTGTTTTGGAAAATTTTTCATAATTCGCGGCGCAATTCTTAATATACGCGGGAATTATTATTTCCGTGATAATTGAATCAAAACCGAGTTTATAGGGAAAATCCTTATTGTAGATATCTTCTATCGGATATGTTTTTACACCTTTTAAAAACGCCACTTTTACTTTGGCGTTAAGCGCGCAAAGCAAAGCCGGAAAAATATTAAAAGAATGAGGTTTTGCTATGTTCCCGCCGATAGTCGCCATATTTCTTATAAGCTGGCTGGAACATTTCGCCGCCGCTTTTGACAAGACGCCCGAAGCCCATTTTTTCGCGAAAGGATTATCGTCTATCTCGTCAAACGCGCAAAGCGCGCCTATAATCAAATCTCCGCCTGAAACTTTTATGTATTTTAAAGGCAGATATCTTATATCAACATATTGCTCTATTGAATCGCCGATGGATTTGGCAATTAAAGTGCCTCCGGCCACCGCGATTGATTTATGCTTTTTATCGCTTAATAATTTTACCGCCTCTTCAACACTTTGCGGAAAGCAGCAATATTTCAAATTTTTCATAAGAATTCCTTTCAGTTCAAAATTCCGGAGCCGTTTACGCGTTTTCTTGTCTCATTTGCTAAAAAACGGATGCTTCAAATAAGGCAATTTATCCGGCTTTTTATCCGTTTTTTTAAGCTCTATTTCGCCGACCAAAACAGCGGACGGAGAAATTATGGATGTCGGATATATCCCGCCGGAATAAGTGTAAGGATTACTTTGAAAAAAATTGTAAACCTCGCTCTTATCGCTTGTCAGGACTATATCCCTTAAGGCGCGCATCGTAATACCCTCAAATTCAACAATATTCAAAGGCGACTCCATTTTTGTTTTTAAATCCAGTTTATAAGCTAAAACCGGATCGCCCAGATATTTTTGTCCGTCCGTATATTTCTTTACGCTTTTGATTATGACAACATAATCAAGCTCAAGCGCGCGGCCCATTTGAATCAGTTTTTTCTTTAATTTGGCATAAGAAGCCTTTTTTTCCGAGTTTATAAAAACATTCCCTGCGCCGGCCGTCGGAAAACTGTCACCGGTCATCCTGCCGTGGCCGTTGGATTTGTTAAATTTTTTATAAGGAGTTCTGGAAAGATAAATATTCCGCAATCTCCCTCTTTCAACCAATTCAAGCTTTTCGGGAATAACGCCTTCTCCGTCTATTTTATAGTTTCCAATCAAAATGGTTCCTTCATATTTTTCCTGAAGCGGATTATCATAAACCGAAATGAAAGGAGGGAATATTCTCATTTGAATTTTATCGGCAAGTTTCGGAATATCATAATAATATTTCAAGTAACTGTCCTTCTCCGCCCAAGGCGCGGGAGAGAAAGATATGTTTTTAACAAAAAGCTGATTAAAAAATTCACTCGCGGCTTCTCCTTCAAAAATGGCCGGCCCCACATAAAAGTTAATATTTTCGGAACGCGAAAACTTGGAATAATTTTCCGCCATTTTTTCAATATCTTCGCGAAGTTTGGCAAAATCAATATCCGATGGTTTTTCATATATAAAATCTTTACTCCCTAAAACAGCATATCCGTCTTTGTTTTGCGTTTTAAGACTTGCGATAATTATAACTCCGCGAGAATGTGTTTTATACAAAGAGCCTTCGCTGTTTATAAATCTTACGGTGTCCAGTCCCCAAACAAATGAGATATCCGAAGATTTCAAGTCGGGATATTTTCTGAATAAATTTGACAATTCTTTAATTTTGCCGCAATAATCCTTAAAACCAAAATTCTCCGGCTTTTTCGGCGCTTCAATATAAATTCGGCTTTTTTCATCGGTCATATCCCCGTAAATCTCTTTTATGTTTCTCTTTTGCCTATAAGAATCTTTTTGGGAATATTTTTGAAGAGAATCTTTATACGCCTTATCGCTTAAAAGCCATAAAGATTTCCTTATGGCGTCATAATCGTTTTCTATCGGCAAACTGCCGCCAAACGGTTTATAATCGTGAAAATTATTTCCTATATACCGGGAATTGTCAAATTTTTTCGTTCCTATTCTTATATCCACCTTGCCATAACGAGTAACACTGATTTTTTCATTTTTAATATCGCCGAAAGAAGCGGAAACATGGTAAGCGGTGGAACTGTCCACATAATATGCAACAAAATACGGCTTTTTCAAATTATCAAGCTGAAGCTTATTCATGGTCCTCAACATTTCGCTTTTCATCGCTTTAAAAACGATATCGTTCTTTGGAAGTTTTTGCGCAAGCGCATTACAAAAAAACGCTGAAACCAGAAATAAAAACATCATTAATCTCAAAATCATTTTTATAAATCCTCCTCTGTTTTCTTCAATGGCAGCCCAAGGGGCTGCGGCTACAATGCCGTTCTATCTCTAAACTTTCAACTCTAAACTATCTTGCTTGCCGTTTTTATTTATCAAAATACGGCGGTTTCAAAATCGGCGGTTTTTCATTGGATTTTTTCACCTTTTCGGTTTCCACTTCGCTGAAAAGCAAACTCGGCGAGACGGCTGAAACCGGCACCCAGCCCGATTCCGCCCCGCAAGTTCCGTTAAACACCTCTAAATCATCTCCCGTATATATTATCTTCTGAAAAGTCTGCAGAGGCGTGCCTATCATATTGAGCCCTCTTATCACTTCATCCGGCCTTGAATCAGGAAAAACCTTAACGGCGTATTTAATCAAAATGGTAAAGCTTTGAGGCAATGATCTCTGGGTTATTGTAAAACCGCCGGAGATATCTTTGATAATCAGTCCGTATTCTTTGCCCGATTTTTTTATTTCAGCCAGGAGCAGCTCTCTCAATTTTCCATACGAAACTTCTTTTTGAGATTTAATAATAAGATTTCCCTGTCTTGCAACAGACATTTTCCCCTCGCTTCTCCTTCCATGTCCGTTTGAATCGGGAAATTTGTCCAACGGAATTCTGGACATTAAAAAACCTTTTAACACTCCGTTTTCAACAAGACTGGTGCGCTCTCCTTTAACCGCTTCATCGTCATATCTGTAATATCCCCTTAGAAATTGCCCGTTAAAATACTGAAGCGACGGATCGTCGTAAATACTCAAGAAATCGGGCATTATTTTCTGACCGATTTTTTTGGCGAAAGTTTGCCCTTCGCTGGCGCTTTTCTGCCGATGACCTTCAATTCTGTGCCCGAATATCTCATGAAAAAACACGGCGGCGGACTTATTATCCAAAATAGCCGGCCCGGTGAAAGGTTCTTGCTCTTTCGCTTTTGTCAATTCTTCAAGCTCTTCAATCAGGATATCCAAATCGTCCGAAAGTTTTTTTTCAAAAGGCATATCTTTAAAATCGTTAAAATTATAATTTTTGTTTCGGCTTATATCCATTCCATCTTTAGTTCTGGCTCTGATGGTGCAATACATGATTATGAAATTGTTCCCCATTACTATTCTTGCGCCTTCCGAATTCACGATATATTTATTTATGTTTTGGGCGTAAAGACCCATGCTGGAATTTATAATAAAATCATGTTTTTTAAACTTGGCCGAAAGTCTCTTAATGATTTTTTTTACTTTATCTTTATCTATTTGAGACGGATTAACTCTCTGATAAAAAACATTAACTTTTTTATTCAATGAAAAATCCCCCGATTTATCTTCCTCCTTGGCGGTAACTTTCTTATTCATAACGACTTTCAAATACTTATCAAGCGCGTTTTTATAAGCCTTGTCGGTTAATTCCCATATTTTGGCTTTTATGGCGTTTTCATCGCTTAAAGGAATCCGGATGGAACCGATATTTTTTGAATTTGCGCCTCTGGAGCGGGATTCCTTTCCCTTTATTTCATGCGAATTATCAAGTTTATGAGAACCGACTCTCGCGTCAACCGTAAGAGTTTTAGACAAATTATCTCCCTCATCAATTATGGCGCCAAGATTGGAACTAACCCAATAACTGCTTTTATCAAAAACCTCGTATTGAAGAAAATACAAAGGCGCTTTTTCCGCGTTTTTCAATTTCTTATAAGAACGGTCCAATTCTTCAACCATCGCTTTTAAAACAGGATCCGATTTCGCGTCACTCGCGTCCTGAGAAAAACAAAACCCGCTAAAAATAAAAAAACCCGCTAAAAATAAACTCGTTTTTTTCATAATCGCTACCTCCACCACTTGAACACTGTTGGGTGTCCATAGTAAACCTTCGTTAGCCCAGTCCACTCCCGAATAAGAATTTGTCTAAAAGACAAATTTCCGATTCGGGAGAGTTTGTTCTCTCTATCACACTGTTTACTTCTTTTGCCTCTTGTTTCTTGCGAGAATTTGCTTAAAAGCTTTTTTTAACAATACGCCGCTCATAGCGCGCCGATAAGCTCCATCGGAACGAATATCGGTTATCGGACTTACTTCTTCTTGAATCATCAAAGCCGCTTTATCTAAAATTTCCGGGCCTAATATTTTATTTCTGAGAAAATCACAGGTTCCGGGCGCCATGATTATTTTGGGCGCGACCGACGCTAAAGCTATGGATAAATATTCAACTTTCTTCCTATTCACGCGGACGGATACGGCCATGCCTATTTTGGATATCGCGAAAGAACTTCTCAAAGCAAGTTTCATATAGGCGCCTTTATGGCTTATTTTGGGAATTTCAAAACCCCATATAAGCTCATCTTTTTTAAGCGCCGTCTTTCTTAAGCCCAGAAAAAAATCCTTAAGCGGCATTTTTCTTTTTTTGCCCCTTAAATAAAGCTCAATATTCGCTTTTTCGCTGACAAGCGCGCAAGCCAAATCGGCGCTTGGGGAAGCATTGGCGCAATTGCCGCCGAGAGTCGCCATATTTCTTAATGAGGGACTGGCGAAATGGGGCACAGCGCTTAAAAGCGCGGGCAAATATTTTTTAATAATGGAGGAATCTTCAAACTCGGAAACTTTAACTTGCGAGCCTATTAAAACCGATTTGGAGGTTTCCTTAATATAGCGCAATTCTTTTAGACCTGAAATATCTATCCAACACCGGCTGTTTTCAATATCGGCATTGGCTCTCACTATAAGGTCGGTTCCACC
>DAOWGR010000069.1 GCA_030637365.1 Elusimicrobiota bacterium | reverse complement strand
ATATTTGGCTTATGATAAGCCGGCGTATGTTCCCTCTATGGGTCCGTCAATTGAAGAGACTATAAAAGTTATAAAAGACGCGGGCGGATATGCCGTTTTAGCTCATCCCGGCGCGGTTAAAAACCTTGTTAATATCGAAGAATTTAAAGAAATGGGATTGGACGGCCTTGAGGCTTTTTATCCTTCACATTCGGGCGGCACTATAAGATATTTTATTGAAATGGCCAAAAAATCATCATTATTTATTACGGCCGGAACCGATTATCACGGCCCGGGCAGCGGCAGGGATTCTTTAAACGGTTTTGATATTGAAGAATCCTTTATGGGTAAATTACGGGAGAGATTTTTGTGACCCTGCCACCTGCTTATTGTCCTTTGGACAATCAAATAAAACAAAAGCTCCGCTTCGCGCAGCAAGCAGGTGGTAGGGTGACCCCAACTCTCCATTATAAATTTTTAATTTGTACTTTTCTGAGTCCCGCCTATGGCAAGACTGAAGAGGTGGTGGGGTGAAGGTCATTACTCATAGAGGAGCTTCCGCTTATGCTCCTGAAAATACTTTGGCGGCTTTTAATCTTGCCCTTGAAATGGGGTCCAAAGATTTTGAGTTTGATATTCATTTAACGAAAGATAAAATTCCCGTTGTTCATCATGATTTCCATTTATTTAGAACTGCCGGCATACAAGCGGAGATAGCGGATTTTAGTTATGCCGATTTAAAAAAAATAAATGTCTCAAGGCATTTTTCTTCGGATTTTAAATTTCAATATATTCCAAGGGTTCAAGAAGTCGTGGAAATAATATCTCCCGCGGCCGAATTTATTAATTTTGAAATTAAAAACGACAATAACGCTTATCAGGGCATTGAAAAAATAATTACGGATTTTATCCACTTAAAAAAAGATATTTTTGAAAAAGCCGTTGTTTCATGTTTTGATTATCCCAGCGCGAAAAGGATAAGATTATGCGATAAAGAAGTGAAAATGGGCTATCTTGGACACAGTCTTACAAATCTTCTTTTGTCCAGGGCGCTTAAAAAGGCGAAAGAAATTGAAGCTTGTAGTTTTCATATTAATTTTAAGATAGCTTCTGAAAAAAACATATCCGAAATTCATCGAGAGGGGCTTAAGGTTTATGCGTATACGGTGGATGAGTTTAAAGATGTTTTGAGAATGAAGGAAAACGGCGCGGATGGAATATTTACCAATTATCCCGATATAATATAATAGAAAACAGTGCTACAGCGCGGCAGTACAACAGTGTGGCAAAAAACTTCATAGAAAAGATTGGAAGCAAGAAGTCATCACGAGATAAACCCATGATGCCCTGATGTATATCGGGGCAGAAACAAGAGGCAAGAAACAGCGAGGAAAAGCAGGTAGAAAATGACA
Source organism: Elusimicrobiota bacterium (assembly GCA_030637365.1). Classification (GTDB taxonomy): domain Bacteria; phylum Elusimicrobiota; class Elusimicrobia; order Elusimicrobiales; family UBA9959; genus JAKLQJ01. Next base: position 1,991 of record DAOWGR010000069.1, on the reverse strand, counting down.
CAGGAATTTACGGAGACGGAAATCAATCAAGAAATGAAGCGGCTTATAGCATTGGGTTTAAGTCAGAATTGCGTATCACAGCCTTTAAGGGATATTGCCGAACTTACCCTTAAAATAAATAATTTAAAAAAAGAAAAGAAGGCCGTTATTTGCGCCCATGTTTATCAATTGCCGGAAATTATTTTAGGCATAGGCGATACGATAGGCGATTCTTATAAGTTGGCGGCCGATACCGTTAAAACTCAAGCGGAAAATATAATTTTTTGCGGAGTTCATTTTATGGCCGAAACGGCCAAAATTTTAAATCCCGAAAAAAAGGTTTATATTCCGTCAAAAAAAGCCGGCTGCACTTTGGCTGAAAGCATAAAAAGCGAAGATGTTAAAAAACTAAAGCTGCAATATCCGAATTGCCCCGTTGTTACTTATATCAATACGACCGCCGATGTGAAGGCCGAGTCCGACTGCATAGTTACAAGCGCGAATGCCGAGAAAATTTTAAGAAAAATGTATCAAAAACATGAAAGAGTTATTTTTACTCCGGATAGATTTATGGGAGCGAATTTCGCCAAAGTTCTCGGCAAGACAATCGGCAAAGATATGATTTTATGGAACGGCACCTGCGTGGTGCATGAAAGATTTGACGCGAGAACAATTAAAATATACAGGGACAAATATCCCGGCCTCGCCGTTTTGGCTCACGCGGAATGTCCGCCGGAACTTATAGATAAAGTTGATTTCGCGGGCGGAACGGGAACTATGATGAAATATGTCCAAAATACCAATGCCGCGGGCTATCTTCTGATAACCGAATGCGGATTCGGCGAACTTGCCAAAATGAAATTTCCGGAGAAAAATTTTATAGCGATGTGCAGATTATGCCCTTATATGAAATCCATTACTCTGGATAATGTTTTGAATGTTCTTGAAAATCCCGCCGAAGAGTTTGAAGTTAATGTTCCTTCCGATATTGCCGAGAAAGCCAAAAAATCCATAGATATGATGTTTGAGTTGGCGGCATAAAAATTCTTCGGGTTTTTGAAATGGTTTTCTGTGAACAAAAGGCCTTTCGATATTTATCTGTAGGACCAGGGTCGGCACGAAACAACCCCGCCTGGAACAACGAGCCTTTCGGCTCATCAGATGCAGAAAACTATGTCTTTCTGCCTTCCCTCTCTCACTTCGCTGTATGTGAATGCGAAGCTCCGAAGGGCCCTACAGACAAACACCGAAACACCTTTACTATAATTCTGCCACCCTTGTATTTTTTATTTATTTAAAGTATCCCAACCGCCCCAATTAAAATACAGCCGAATTACCCCAACCCAACTAAGGACAGTTTTATAAACCAATTCAGGCTGCTCGCTATTTTTTTTCACTTAATCCACTTCCGAGTAATGGAGTTACAGGCTTCATGATTCGGGAGAGTTTTTCCACTCTTTGATGTGTGTTTTCTTTGCCCTATTTGCTACTTACTATTTACTTCTTTCTTGCGAGGACTATAAGTCTGTTGGTTTTATCGGAAAGCTTCGTTCCTTTAAAATTTCCCCAAAATTTCAAAGGCTTAAAACCGGTTTTTTTGAGCGTTTTGGATAAAAGGATTTTATCGTAAATGCGGGTAAAAAAATTTCTTTCAAGATATTTATTTTTTGAAATTTTGATCCAGCGATTATTTATTCCATTTTTATTGTTTGTAAGCTCATGCTCTTGAAGAAGAAAAACGCCTTTTTTAAGTTCAAACCAATCGGCGGGTTTGAAGTTTTTTCTTATAAAATCCGCATTGATAATATCCATCAAAAACAGTCCGTTCGGTTTGAGCGCTTTATGAACGCCTTTTAAAACTTTCATATCATCGGAGAATTTTTTGAAATAGCCGAAACTTGTAAACAGGTTTAATGCCGCGTCAAATTCATTTTTAAATTTAAGGCGGCGCATATCTCCCAAAACAAGATTAATACCAATTTTAGCTTTCTTCGCTTTTTTCTTTTCCTCTT
>DAOWGR010000087.1 GCA_030637365.1 Elusimicrobiota bacterium | reverse complement strand
GTTGAAAAAACACTGACCTTTAAAGATATAAATGAAATTCCCGTTCTTCTTGAAGAGTTTTCGCGAAAAGCCAATGCGCTTAAAAAGTCGGCGTTAAAATCAAAGCGCGAAAAGGTTTATTTGGCGGGGCGCGGAAGCAGCGGTAATGCCACTCTTTTTGCCAAATATATATGGGAAGAATATTGTGGCGTGATTACAAACCTGATTCATCCTCATTGTGTTTTTACGGCTAAGCGTCCGTTGAATTTTAAAAATGAAGTTGTTTGGGCTTTTTCACAATCGGGTAAAAGCGGAGATATCGGCGCTTGTTTAAAAAAATTGATGTTTTGGGGCGCCAAGGGCGTCGCGGTTACAAATGAAAAGAATATTAAAAATAATCCATTGGCTAAAATATCAGACAGGCATATCTTGCTTTCAAATTCCCGGGAAGTTCCGGTCGCGGCCACCAAAAGCTTTATCCTGCAATTGTGGAGTATTTTATGGACTGCGCGCGTATGGAACAATGCCTTTGACTTAAAAGATTTTAGCGACGCTCAAGCGGAAATAAAAAACTTTATTTCTAATGGCGCTTTTTTAGCGGGTGAAGATGAAATCTTAAATAAAATTAAAAAAGCCTCGGTTATAGGTTTTGTGGGCCGGGGGCCGTATAATGCCATAGCCGAAGACTCGGCTTTAAAATTCAGGGAAATGGCCCGCTCTCATTCTTTGGGTTATTCGGCGGCTGAATTTTTGCATGGCCCGGTAGGTTCTTATTCAAGTAAAGATTTTGTTTTTCTTTTCAGTCCTTTAAAGAAAATACCCGATGATATATTGAAAGTTGAAAAAGCCTTGAAATTAAGGAAAACTCCTTATGAGATTATTATTCCCAATATTGGAAAATATCCGTTTAATTGTTTGCTTGTGGATATAAAAATGAAGCTTTTGGCTTTAAGGCTCGCTTTAAAAAAAGGGTTTAATCCCGATAATCCCAAAGGTTTAAAAAAAGTTACCGATACCTTTTAGATAACCATTTTCCACCTCGTAGGTGGAAAATGGTTTAGAAGCGGTTCCAGAGTTTGGCGGCAAGTTCCGATGATTTGCGCGATATTTCCTCTTCGTCCATATTTAATTTTAATTTCTTATTTTCCATCAATATTCTGCCGTTTACAATGGTGGTGTCCACGGCGTTTTGGGATATTCCAAATGCCAAATGGCCATAGAAATTGGCCGCGTCCAAAGGAGTGGGAGGGATATAATCAATTAAGATTATGTCCGCGAAATTTTGTTCTTTAAGAGAGCCGATATTTTTAAAATATCTTTTGGCTATGCGCGCGTTATTTATCATTAGCGCGTTTATCGGTTCGATAAAACCCGTGGCGGGATCATTTTTTAAATGCTGCAGCCATATCGCGGTTCTCAATTCTTCAAGCATATTTACCGTCATGGCGTCGGTGCCGAGACCGACAAGAACTTTTTTATTCATCAATTTTACTATATCCGCCACGCCGACCGAGTTATTGGCGTTTGATTGGGGATTGTGAATTACGGCCGTGCCCGTGCGTCTTAATATTTCAATTTCTTTATTGTTCACATGCACGCAATGAGCGGCAATGGATTTTTTTCCGAGAATGCCGAATTTTTCCAATCTTTCCATTACCCTCATTTTATGGCGTATTTCGCAGTAAATTTGGTCGGCTTGAGATTCGGCGGCGTGAATATGAAAGCCCGTATTTAATTTGTGCCCGCGATAAGCCGCTTCTTCAAGAGTTTCATTGCTTATTGTAAATGAGGCGTGAAGTCCGAATAGAGCGTGCAGGAAATTATCTTTTTTCTTTTTTGTGTATTTTATGAATTCGGTATTTTCTTCCAAGCCCTCTTGTATTGTCTTTTTACCGTCGCGGTCTGAAAGCTCATAACATAAAGACGCTCTTAATCCCGTTTGTTTTACGGCTTTTTCTATTGAGAAAAGGGAGCCTTTGATGCTGAATGGGCTGGCGTGATGGTCTATTAAAGTAGTTGTTCCCGATTTTATGGCGCCTATTAAAGGGATAACAGCGCTATAATAGGAATCTTCATTCGTGAGTTTTTTATCAAGCCGCCACCAAAGATTATTCAGGACATTTACAAAATCTTTTGAAGGTTTGGCTTTTGTAAGTCCGCGCGCGAAGGTGCTGTAAAAATGCATATGCGTGTTTATAAAGCCCGGCATGGCTATGCGGCCTTTCGCGTTTATGATTTTGGAGTATTTGCCTTTGAATTTGCTTTTTGGCGCTATTTTTTTAATTTTATCGTTTGAAATCAGAATTGAATGATTATAAAGAATTTTATTTTTTTCTCCGCCGGTAGCGATTATCGCGTTATCTATCAGTATGGTTTTCATGATTTTTTTCCTTTATAACAGAATATGGACAACGGCGTAAATACGAAAATAAGATAATAGGTTGATATGTAAATAGATAAATCCTTAATTTATTGCTATTTATCATCACTGTTTTTTTGTAAATTTTTTTCGCTTATTAATCTTTATTCTGCAAACTGTTTTTTCTTGTCGTTCCGTATCACCTTATCACCGTATTTACATATTTCCGTTTTTGTTTTTCTTATTCTTTCATTGCCGCCAATTCTTTTTTTGTTCTTTCTCGCATGGATAGAGCGCCGGTAAAGCATTTTTTGGCGCATAAAGAGCAGCCTATGCATTTTGAAGCGTCTATCTCGGGCAATTTGTCCTTATTTAATTTTATGGCGAGATAGCCGCAGCGCCGGCAATTTCCGCAATGCAGGCATAAATCTTTATTAACTTCCGGTATCTTTTTTACGGCGGATAAATCCATAAAATCCGTTATTGGATTCGGTAATGCCGCGCCTATCAGTTTATTAACGGAGGAAAATCCTCTTTCTTTCATAAGATAGCTTAATCCCCAATTAAGTTCGTCTATTATGCCATAACCGTATTTCATTGCTATTGTGCAGAATTGCACGGTTTTGGCGCCTAAAGCGAGGAAATTGGCCGCCGCTTTATAATCCATCGGCCCGCCGTTTCCTGAAATTGCCACTCCCAATTTTGAGGCTTTGGCTATGGTTAAATTGCTTATCGGAGCCACTCCCGCTCCGCTCATTCCGACTACTATGCCTTCGTCCCAGGCGCCCTTTTGGGACTCTCTAAAGCCCAAGGTTGGAAATGAATTCGCGAGCGTTATGCCGGCTTTTTTACGCGGATATTTTTCATAAACTTTTTTTATCGCGTCAACGATAATGTAAACGGATGTTACAGCTCCCGTAAGTTTAAAGAGTTTGGGCACATTGGGATTTGAAATTTCCATTACCCAATCTATTATTTTCGCGGAAAGCTCTGCGTCCTGAGATACGATATCTCCTTTTGTTCCGTCTCCGCCCTGCGGGCAGGATAAGCTGTATTCAATGCCCATGGCTCCGGCTTTTTCAAGTTTTATCGTATTTGATTGCCATACTTTTTTATCGGCTTCATCATTGCCGGTAACAGGTCCGCCGGTGGAGCCCATGGTAAGACGGTCCGGATATTCTTTAACCAGTTTTTTAATTTCTTTGCAGACTCTGTTTAAGCTATGGCCCGAAACATTATCGCTATTGGCATAAGTTGACGCGTCAAAAGTAAACATATATTCGGACGGAATATGTATGGGCAGATTATCAAAAGCGGTTTTCATCACAATGCCCGCCCAGCCCGCTTTATAAGCCTCTTTCGCTTGCTGGTAACCGTCCGAATGAGGGCTCGCCGAGATTATAAAAGGGGATTTTATTTTTCTGCCGAAAAAATCCGTTTCAATTGAAACCGGAAGCATATTTCTGCCGTTCAAAATCAATTCGCTTTTTAAATTGTCTTTTATGGAAGGCTTTTTTTGTTTTTGGATATAAGCGTCGGCTTCAATGGCCGCGTTTTTTCCCGAAGCCACGGATTCCACAACGCTGCCGGGGCCGTTTTTAGCTTCGCCCGCAAAAAACATTCCATTTATGTTCTTTACTTTGAATGCCGGCAAATTTTTTATCGCCAGCACGACAAAATCCACATCATTTC
>DAOWGR010000185.1 GCA_030637365.1 Elusimicrobiota bacterium | reverse complement strand
AATTATATCTTCGTAATTTCTTCGGGATTTTAGCCGAAAGTTTTCATAGACTATTAATATACGCGCATTGACAGTTGGATTTTATGAATATAGCCAAAACTATCAAACGCGCCGGTTTTATTATCGGCTTTATAACACTTTGCTTATTCTCCATCCCGAATTTTATATTGGCTGGAGGAGCGGGAGTGTCGTCGGCTTCTTTTTTAAAATTTTCACCGAGTCCGAGAGCCAGCGCCATGGGGGAATCTTATATTTCAATAGTTGACGGAGCGTACGCTTCTTATTGGAATCCGGCGGGACTTGCCGGTATTGAATTGCCCAGATTTGCCGCGACTTATAACAGTTCTTTTGAAGATATCAGCCATCAGTATCTTTCCGCGGTATATCCCCTCAGGTACGGCTCCACTATCGGCTTAAATATTACGAAACTTCAGGTGGCTTCTTTTCAAGGGTATGATTCGGTAAACACCAAGACCGAACAGATTGAAGCTTCCGATATGGCCATTGGAATCGCTTATGGAAGAACTATTTTCAAGGATGAAATTGAGCGGCCTGTTTTTAGCGTGGGCACAAATTTTAAATACATAAGCGAAACACTTGCCGACGCGAGCGCGAATACTTTTGGACTTGACTTGGGAGCCATATATTATTTTAGGCCGGATAAATATTGGATGAGCAAAATTCCGGGCCAGGAATTAAGATTGGCTGTCACCTTAAAAAATATGGGCCCCGGCTTGAAATTTGACAAAATTTCCAGTCCTTTGCCGACCGCTTTTTCTTTGGGCGCTTCATGGCACAGTCATCCGGGGGGAAACAGCAAATTAATCGTGAGTCTTGACAATACCATTTTTAACGATGAGCCGCATACGGTGGCTTTGGGAGCCGAGATTACCATGTTTCAGCTTTTGTCTGTTAGGGCGGGCTATAAAACGGCTCAGGATATAGGTTCCGGCATAAGGGCGGGCTTTGGCTTTAAACTTTCTTTTGTTGACATAGATTATTCAATGGCAAGCTATGGGGAATTGGGACAAATGCAAAAGCTTGGAATAGCCATGAAATTCGGACAGTCAAGGGCAATGCAGCCTTTGTCCGGCAAGACCAGCCGGGTCAAGAAAGCCAAGCTTATCGCGCCTAAAGAAAAGATAGAAGAATTGGAATTGTTTGCCAACGATTATTTGGAGTTGGCCAGAAAAGACATGGTAAAAAGAAGATATGTTTCCGCCGTTAAGAATATGGAAAAGGCTTTCAATCTTAATCCGGGCCTTAAGAAGGGCAAATGGGGCGGAAAAAGAAAGCGATTAAAAGCTATTGTCAAAGCGCTCAAATTTGATACTGTTGCGGGTAAAGAAAAAGCCTTCGCGAGGAATACGGAACAATCCAATGTCGGCAATGAGACCATTGTGGCTTATATGGAAGGCGAAGAGTTAAAGGCATTGTTGCTTAGCCACGCGGCTTATGGCTCCAATGTAAGCGGTGATGCCGTGTTTGAGTCTCTTTTGTATAATATAAGCGACTTGGTTAAAATTCATGTCAGACGCGATGAAATACTTTCCAAGACGGCGCTTGTAACGGAAAAGCTTAAAAAATCCGCTAAAGCTTTTTATCTTAGACAATTTGACATAGCCGCCAAGGAATGCGAAGAGGTGGTGCTTTTGGAGGAGAACAACAGATTGGGATGGACAAGACTCGGGTCGGCTTATTATATGATGGGTGATGTCCAAAAAGCCAAAAAGGCTTATCTTACGGTGATTAAATTGTATCCCGATGACAGCGTAACAAGGAGATTTATTGAGGATAGGGGTTGGGATAAAGCAAAGATTGTAAAATAGGCGGCGTAAAAAGCGTCAAGATTGAAAGCGTTTGATATATGGAAATGGAGAATTTTCGAGAAACGATTTATACAATGATAAAATCTCGGTCCGTTCATCTCTGATTTCTGTTCGTTTAGGCTATTTTATGGAAATGATTCTTATTATTGCTATTCCTTTGGCATTTATTCTTTTATTGGCCGGGTTTCTGGTGGTGGCGCAGGTTTCCGGTTTTGTGCAGTCCACTTATTTTAATAACAGGCAGCGTTTGTCAAATACGATAATTCAGCAATATGTTGAGAAAATAGCGCTTGCTCAAACTCAGATTTTTCAAAGGAGCAAACAATTGGAAGTTCTTTCGGGAAAACTTTCTCTTTCAAATCAGGAGCTTGCTCAGCTTAATGATATGAAGTCTAAATTTCTTTCAATGGCCGTGCATGATATTCGCACTCCGCTCGCTTCCATACGCGGGTTTGGAGAACTTCTTATCAAGAAGAAAATGGGGGAAAAAGAAGATAAATATCTGCATCATATAGTGAGCGCCACAAATCAATTGAACAGGCTTATATCCGATTTAACCGATCTTGCCATGATAGAAGCCGGAAAATTAAAAATGGAAAAGGCGATTTTTAATTTTCCGGAAATGGCCAAGGATATATTGCCGGGCATTTCCATAAACGCCCAAAAGAAAGGCGTTGAACTTATGGTGCGTAATTCTCCCGATGGAATCGTAGTGGATGGAGATAAATTCAGGTTATCGCAGGTTTTGATGAATCTTCTTAATAACGCGATTAAGTTTACTCCCGTCGCCAATAAAGTGGAGCTTTTTTTTAAACAAGAAGGCAAATACATCACAACTTTTATCAAAGATTCCGGCATAGGCATTCATCCGACTGAAACTAAAAAGATTTTTGGAAAATTTTATCAAGCCAAATATCAAAAAGACGAGAAATTGCGCAAGCAAGGCTGGGGCTTGGGGCTTTCCATATCTCACGAAATAGTAAAATCTCATAATGGGGAGATCGGCGTCACCAGTCGCGGCTTGGACAAGGGGTCCACTTTTTGGTTTAAAATTCCGTTGGAGAAAAATTCGGCTATAATCTCGTAAACTATATTTAACTTTCTTGAAACACCGAATGGTTACACTATACTGCGCAGGAGGATAATGATGGACTTTGCTACAATATTGGGCGTGTTGGGTTTGGCGGCTTTTCTTTTTGCCGGAATAGTTGGCAATGGCGGTTCGTCGTCTCTTTTAAATATGCACGCCGTGGTTATGGTTTTGGGCGGCACTCTTATCGCTCTCCTCATAAATACCCCGCGCAAATATTTGATAAAGGCGATTTCTGAAACCAAAATTATTTTTTTTGACAGAGCGGAATCTTCTCCCGAAAAAATAATTCCGGTAATGGTTGAACTTGCTCAAGAATGCAGAACCAAAGGCCTTAGCGCGCTTAAAGACGCCGACAGCAATATAGCCAACGGTTTTTTAAGCAGAGCAGCGACCGCGGCTTTGGAATATAACGATACCAATTTTGTAAGGCATGTTTTGGAACAGGAAGTGAATCAAAGAGTTGATGAAATGAATGAGGTTGCCAATGTATACAGAACCATGGGAATATTGGCGCCCATGTTCGGTTTGCTCGGCACGCTTATAGGTATCATGGGAGTGTTGCGTGAAATTTCCAATCCTGAATATGTGGGGCCCGCCATGGCTGTGGCGATAACATCGGCTTTTTACGGAATAGTGATGGCGAATATTTTTTGCGTGCCGGTAGCCGGCAAAATAAGAGCGAAAACATGGATGGAGGTTAAGGTGAAGTCCATGATTTTGGAAGGAATAATGGAAATAGTGAAGGGAAGCGTTCCGATTGTGGTTGAAAGAAGGCTTCAATCTTATGTTTCTTAAAAGAAAGGTAAACTGGAGTAAGGATTATAGGATGTGGATTATGTTGGACGCAAAAAAGATAGCGTAATTTGCGATTAAGAGGATATTTATGAATAAGTTAAATTTAATAACCCCTCCACCCGCTTATCGTCTAAAGGACGATGAAAAGCGCAGTCCCGCTTTTGCAGGCGGCGGGGTAATTTCAAGGTTTGTTTCTTGCCGGCAGTTGTTTGTTTCGGGGTTCTTTTTTGTTTTTGCCTTAATCTTCGGTTTAACATGTTTCTCGCACGCGCAAATTCTTCCTTTTGAGAATAAGGCCAAATACGAAAAAATGCTTGAAGAAAAAATAGACGCGGTTCTTATAAAAATCCTCGGTCCCGGTCAAGCCAAGATTGTTGTTGACGCCACTTTGGATTTTACGAGAACGGAAAAATTTAAAGTAAGGCCGGATATTGACGCGAATGAAAAAGAGGCGTTTAAGTGGCAGGGCATCGGCGGTAAAGGTGTTCGCAATGATTATCTTTTGCCCGGTTTTCCAGCTCTTGACGCGGCAAGCACGGAAAATAAATCCTATGACAAACAGTTTCTTTACCCTTCCACTTTTGTCAAAAAACTTGATATTACCGTGATGCTTAATAAAAATGTGTCGGATGAAGATGCGGCGAACATAAGGATTATTGTTTCCCGGCTTCTGATGGTGGATATTGAAAGGGGAGACAGTTTATCAATTGTTAAAGCTTCTTTTGCTCCGTTTTGGGAGACCATATGGTATACTCCGGCGGCCTTAAGCATGGTGCTTAAATATGTCATTCTTACCATTATGGGAATAATCGCCATGGTGGTGGTTTCCATAGGTTTTTTAAGGCTTGCCGGCGCGATGAGCACAATGGCCAAAGTTCAACAAAGCCATCAAATCACAATGGATTTGGGAAAAGGAGGCAAACCGCCGACCGGGGAGGATGGCGAGGAGTTGGGCGCTTTGCCGGAAATTGGAGGAAAGAGTGAAGAATACGCGGGTGAAGAAGAGCTTGACGCGGACGATGAAAATAAGCGGATTATTTTTAATGTAAGGCATGACCAAGTGATTTTTTTGGTTAATATGATGATTAAAGAGGATCCTTCCAATGTGGCTTTGATTTTAACGCATTTGGCTCCAAACATAAGAGCTGATTTTCTTAAAAAATTGCCGTCTAAATTCGCTTCCGAGATAATTGCCAATATGTCAAAAGTGCGTTTTGTCGAACCCGATACCATATTGGTTTTAAAAGAAGAGGTTGAAAAGCGTTTGAGCGGCGCCGTGGGCGGAGTTGCCAGAGTCATAGAAACGCTTGAAGGCGTTAGTCTGAAAACAAAAAAAGAAATGATTGAGGAATTGCATAAAGAACACCCCGATATCGCCGTTCAAGTTAAAAAGAATGTTCTTCTTGTTGAAGATTTGGCCCTTTGTTCGGATAAGGATTTATCAACGATTATTTCAAAAATAAAAACGGAAGAATGGGCGACCGCCATGTGGGATATTATGGACCCTCTCAGGCAGCGAATAAGAGAACAAATGGCGGATAAAACATGGCAGATGATAGAGCAAAGCATGAGTTACGGTTCTCCTTCGCCGGAGCGAATCAATCAATCCCTGGAGAAAATAATTGAAACCGTTTTCACATTGATAAAAGAGGGGCATGTTTTAAATCCTCTTGAAACCGAGAATCAAATGATAACAAATGACATCGGTGAGCGAGCAGGGAGCGTAGAGCAGAGCGCGTAGAGAGGAAGCGATTTTGCGTATAGTTTATTTTTCGGTTTTTGCGATTTAGAGGCTATTATGAATTTTGAAAAACATTTTTTACAAAGTGAATTGTCGGGCGGCAAAAAAAATAAAGCCGGGCATAAATCCGTTTTTTCAATTATTGAGCCCGCGCCGTTTGCTCCGTCGTCAAAGGCCGTTCCTCCGCCGTCGCCTCCTCCGCCTCCTCCGGATAAAAATATTTCCGCTCGGCAGCCGATTCCGGTTCCCATGGTTGAGCCTAAATTTGATATGGATGCTTTAGACGAAAAGTTTGAAGCTATGGAAAAAAACATAAGCGAGCGATTGGAGGCGGCTTTGAAATCGTTTCAACCGAAAAAATCGGCTAATGGCGAAGCCTTGATGCTGTCAAAAATCGCGGAGATGGAAAATAGGGTGATGGATTTTCAGAAAAAAACGCTTTTGTCTTTAATTCAGAAAAGAGACGAAAAATTTATTGAAATAATAAAAAAAGAACGATTGGCCGCGGCCAAAACCCCGGCTTTAAAGGAAGAAGAGTTTATTGAAATAATAAAAAAAGAACGCTTGTCCGCGGCCAAAACCCAAGCTTTAAAGGATTCGCTTATTGAGGAAAAAACGAAAAAATTACTGAATGATAAAATGAACGCCATCGCGAAAATTTCCCAAGACAGCATAAAAAAAATATCCGCCGCGTTCACGCGGAGTCTGGAAACTTTTTATGGGAAAATGGACGGAACTTTTTTCACAATGTTTGAGAGTGTTGAAGATAAGCTTTGCGGTTCCGTCATGAGCATGAAAGAACAGCTGTCCAATGATCGCAAGAAGGAATTTAAAATGCTGCTTCCTGAGATAAAAACGGATTTAAAATTGGCGATTACCGATTGTTTTAGCGGAGAGAGAGATTTGTTTGCAAAAGAAATGGAAGAATTTTCGCTTAGATTTGAGGAAGAATGCAAAAAGCTGGTTGAAATACAAAAAAACGCTTCAAATAACATGTCTAAAATAAAAACCGATTTGCAATCGGGGATAAAAAGAAATTTCAGCGAGGAAGGAGAATTATTTAGAAAAGAGATGGAAGAATTTTCATTTAGATTCGCGGAAGAATATAAAAGGCTGAATGAAATGCAAAAAGCCGCTTTAAGCAACACGGCTGACATAAAAAACGATTTGAACTCGGCGATAAAAAGAAGCTTCAGCGAGGAAAGAGAGTTGTTTGAAAAAGAAATGGAAGAGGTGTCTCTCAAATTGGCGGAAGAACATAAAAACATGAATGAAATTCAGAATGTGGCTTTAGATACCGCGTTTGAAGTAAAAACCGATTTGCAATGCGCGATAAAAAAACATTTCAACGATGAAAGAGACTTGTTTAGGAAAGAAATGGAAGATGTATCGTTTAAATTCGCGGGAGAATATAAAAAACTGGATAAAATATTAAATCGTTTGAATAACATGAATATTGTCGACGACAAAATACAAGCCTTTCTTAAAAGGATGGAAGTTGTTATCGCCGAAGGCGAAAACTCATTGCTGAATAGAGCGAGCATGGAAAACAAAAAGCTTCTTTTAAAAATGAAAGAGTTTTGCGCGAGCACAAGCCGGGAAATGTTTTCAGTTGAAGCTATTTCGCATTATCTTAACGAGTTTCACGGCAAAGCTTCCGGTATCGGCAAAAATTTGGAACAGCTTGTTAAAGAGATAGATACTTTGCGGTTTGAACCGATACTTGGCGCGTCGGGCATAGCGGTAAAAAGAGAATTTGAATTTTTAAGAAACGGTTTGCTGGAATTGCGAAATGAGACCGAATCGTTTAATAATTTGAAGGATAAAATAGAACAGGTTGTCGGCAATTTGCCTAAAAAAGACGAAAAAAAATAAAGTATTGATAATGGACGGAATAGCGTGAGGCTGAATTTGTATGGAAGCACGAAGTATCGGCGTTGTTTACCCCTTGCGCTTAAATTTGGCGCAAATCCGCAAGGGTATTGTTTTTGCGTGATATGAGCCTTTAAATTTTATGCCTATTTATAAAAGCAGACAAGATGAATTGGAAAATCAATTAAACAAAGGCGCTTTATGGGCCGTGACTTATGGCGATCTCATGAGTTATTTAATGATTTTTTTTCTAATGCTTTTTGTTTTTTCCACGATGAAAAGCGATAAGACAAAGAGTAGACAATATGAGGAATCGCTTAGCAATATTCAAAAATCTTTTGGCGGCAAAGTGAATGAAAAGATAATCAGATTGGCCAAGGCTAAGGAAAAAGAAGAATCCGTAGCTTCACAATTAAAACGAAATAAAGAATTATCCGATAGTGTTCAAATCCAATCAAGCGAGCAAAAATTAAAACTTGTTCTTACGGAAGGGATTTTATTTGATTCCGGAAAAACTGAATTGAAACAGCGCGCGAAAGATGTTCTTAAAACGATAGTCTTGGAACTGAACAAAGTGCCGAATGATATTGTTGTTGAAGGCTATACTGATAATGTTCCCATAAGAAGCGGCAGATATTTAACGAATTGGGAGCTTTCAATGGCGAGAGCTTACAGTGTGATTCAATATATGGAAAAAGTCGGAATTAACGCTATGCGGCTTGCCGGAATGGGCTATGGCGAAAACAGGCCGATAACCGATAATTCCACCGCGCGAAAGCGCGCGCAAAATCGCAGGATTGAAATTTCATTGATAAAAAGCGAATAAACAAGGCGCGAATATCTTGCTTTGCGGTTAGATGGTCTTGAAAATAACTTTAGAAACTATTTGGCCGCCGATATTATATAATCATATCAATATATTGCCGGCTGATTTTGAACTGGATAGAGGAGGGGAGTGAAATGGCGGAAACAAAAAAGGTTCTTGTAATAGATGACAATTTAAGTTTTAGAGAGCTTATAGAATATACATTGGAAGATAGCGGATTTCAAGTTGTTTCCGCGTGTAATGGAAAGGAAGGCATTGAAAAGGCTGTTTCTGAAAAACCCGATCTTATTCTTTTGGATGTTATGATGCCGGATGTTTCAGGCATAGAAGTGATTAGAACTTTAAACAGCGAGGTGTTAAAAATCCCCATTATAATTCTTACCGGCACCCATTTTAACGCGACGGTAGAGTCGCTTTTTAAGCAAGAAGGCGTTAATAAATTTCTTTCAAAAATGACACCGATAGAAGATATAATCGGTCATGTCAAAAAGACTTTGGAAATATAGATTTATCAAGTATTTGCAAATGGCGTTTATTGGCTTTTATGTGTAAAAGCCAATAAACGCTTTTTGTTTTTTCATTTGGTCTTTGCGCATAGCATATTTTGTATAATTGTTAATTATATATATCAATTGATGAAGTAGATTGAGGACGAATGATGACCACTGAAAATATTGAATATTCAAAAACCGTGTTTTTGCCGAAAACTTCTTTTTCCATGCGTGGAAATCTTCCCGTCAAAGAACCTCAAATAATTGATTTTTGGAATAAAATTAAACTTTATGAAAAAATGCTTGAAAACAGAAAAGATTCCAAGCATTATTTGCTTCACGACGGCCCTCCTTATGCCAACGGACATATTCATATAGGCCATGCCTTAAACAAGATTTTAAAGGATATCGTTGTTAAATCACAATCCATGATGGGTCATTATACGCCTTATGTCCCCGGCTGGGATTGTCATGGTTTGCCTATAGAGCAGCAATTATTGAAAGAGCTTAAAATGGGCAAAAAGCATATAAACGATATTGCCGCTTTTAGAAAGAAAGCCAGAGGTTTTGCGGCCAAATTTGTGGATATTCAGAAAGAAGAGTTTAAACGATTGGGGATTATAGGCGATTGGGATAATCCTTATATCACGATGAGCGCGAATTATGAGGCAACCGTTATAAAAACTTTCAATGAGCTTTTGCGCGAGGAATATATTTTCAAAGGCAAAAAGACCATATCATGGTGCGCTACTTGTGAGACGGCTTTGGCGGACGCTGAAGTGGAATACAAGGACAAAACCTCGCCCTCAATTTATGTTAAATTCAAGCTTCAACCATTTTCCACCTCGGAGGTGGAAAATGGTTTACAAGGGAAACCGGCGTTTATTGTTATATGGACCACGACTCCATGGACTTTGCCGGCCAATATGGCGGTCGCCGTGTCAAAAGAAGAGAATTACAGATTGATGGAAACTGAAATCGGAATTTTGATTTTAGCGGATAAGCTCGCGGATTCTTTTTTGGCCGAAACGAACATTAAGGGAAAGAAACTTGGTTTAATTAACGGTGAAAAACTCATTGGTCTTAAATACGAGCATTGTCTCGCGTCGTCCATGCCCGCCTTCGCTGAAAAAGCCACATCGGACAAAACCAAAGGAAGAAACGCGGAGCGTTCCGTAATATCAACCGATTTTGTGGATATGGAAACCGGAACCGGAATAGTTCATATCGCGCCCGGCCATGGAGAAGATGATTTTCACGCGGGCAGGAAATGGAATCTTGAAGTATTTTGTCCCGTAAACAATAGCGGTTGTTTTACCAAGGACGCCGGCGAGTTTGAGGGGATGAAGGTTTTTAAGGCGAATGAAAAAATAATTAAAACGCTTGAACAAAGCGGACATCTCATATCTTCCGCGTCCATTTATCACAGTTATCCTCATTGCTGGCGATGTAAACAGCCGATTATTTTCCGGGCTACCGAGCAATGGTTTTTTGGCATTGACCATAAGGATTTAAGGAAAACTCTTATAAGCGAGGCCGAAAAAGTTTCATGGGTGCCTCAAATGGGAAAAGAAAGAATGATGGGCATGCTTTCTCAAAGGCCGGATTGGTGTCTTTCCCGCCAGAGATATTGGGGGACGCCTGTTCCGGTATTATACTGTAAATCTTGCCAAAAAGTTCAAGTGGACGCGGCTTTGATGAAACATATTGAGGAAAGGGTTTTTAAAGAAGGCTCTGATTTTTGGTTTTCAGACGGCGCGGCCGACATTATTCCAAAAAATTATAAATGCTCTTGCGGCGGTTCGGATTTTGACAAAGAAAAGGATATTTTGGATGTTTGGCTTGATTCCGGCGTTTCATGGCGCGCGGTAATTAAAGACAATGGATTGTTGGGCGAGAAAATGTATCCTGCCGATTTATATCTTGAAGGCTCCGATCAGCATCGCGGCTGGTTTCAGACATCGCTTATTCCGTCGGTGGCGCTTAACGGCAAGCCGCCTTATAAAACGGTTTTAACTCATGGTTTTGTTTTGGATGATAAAGGCAAGGCCATGCATAAGTCTTCCGGTAATGTGGTGTCTCCTCAAGAGATTTATCAAAAATACGGAGCTGAGATATTAAGGCTTTGGGTGGCGTTAAGCGATTATTCCGAAGACATAAGAATATCCGATAAGCTTTTAAGCGGACCGATAGATATTTACAGAAAAATAAGAAATACCGTAAGATATATTTTGGGCAATCTTAGCGATTTTAATCCGCGCGAAAATTATGTTTCAAATGATAATATAACCGAAATGGACAGATATATGAGGCATCGTCTCGCTTTGGCGATTAAAGATATTAACTCTCATTATCAAAAATATGAATATCGTCAGGCCGCGCGCCGAATAGCGGATTTTTGTATTCTGGATTTATCCGCTTTTTATTTGGACGCTTTGAAAGATAGGCTGTATACCTTAAGTTCCGATGATAATCGGCGTCGGAGCGCGCAGACGGTTTTATATGATGTTTTATTGGAGCTTTTGCGTATTATGGCGCCCATACTTTCATTTACGGCGGAGGAAGCGTGGCAAGTTGTCAGAAGTGAAATTTCTCTGGAGCTTTCAGACAGTGTTTTCTTTTCGGATTTGCCGAAAGAAAAAAACGAATGGCTGGATGACAAGCTAAGCGCGCGCTGGACAAAAATAATGGGGATAAGGGAGAAGGTTTTTAAGTCTATTGAGGATCTTAGAAGCGCGGGAAAAATAGGCTCTTCTCTTGAAGCCAAGGTTTTATTCGCCACTTCAGACGAAAAAACGGCGGATTTTTTAAAAAGCACAATTGAACTTTGGCCGGCTATCGCCATAATTTCGGACTGTGAAATTAAATTTAACGAAGCGGCGCCAGAGCTTGAAATAAGTTCCGTTCACGCGGGCGGAACAAAATGCCCCAGATGTTGGCAATGGCGCAAGGATATAGGCTTGAATAGGGAATTCGCGGATATTTGCGGTCGTTGCGCGGATGTGATGAAAAAGACAACAGCGCTACAGCGCGGCAGTGATACAGCGCGGCAGGGTGAAGGACAAGTTTCGGAAGGGTAACACGGCCAAAATAAGGATAGACAAATAAAAGAGGTGGTGGGGTGAAACGAAAGTTATTGGCGCCATTGATAATCTTAGGTGTTTTTGCGGCGGACAGAATAAGCAAATATTTTGTTTTAAAATTTATTTTGCCTCAATCTTTCAGCCTTTGCGGATTTTTAGATTTTGTTTATGTTGAAAATACGGGAGTGGCTTTTGGCATGTTCCAAAACGCCAATTCCTTTTTATTGTTCTCACCCTTGTTTTGCTATCTATGATAATGGTTTTTAGAAGGAAGATTGAGCCTTGCGGCATACTTGTGGCGATAGGCATCGCGATGGTTGTCGGCGGGGCCTTAGGCAATCTTTATGACAGAATAGTCTATGGCTATGTTATTGATTTTGTAAACCTGTCTTTTTTTCCGGCCGTATTTAATGTGGCGGATTCTTCCATAAGCGTCGGAGCCGTATTAATCGCGTTGAAAATGCGAAAAACACAGAAAAGTAATATGTAATCGGAGTTTTTCCCGTTATTGTCAGTCTTCAGCGCTAGTTACTATTTATCAAGACAGGAGGTGGTAGGGTGAAACGAGTCGTAATATTTTCCTTTATCGGGTTGTTTTTGCTTGCGTGCAATAGAAGTCCCGAACATTACTATGAAAAGGGCAATAAGCTTTATTTTTCCGGCAAATATCTTGAAGCTGTTGAAATGTTCACAAAGGCTTTGATTATTAACAGAAATTATCCCGAGGTTTTAAATTCAAGAGGCCTGGCATATGAAAAACTTAGAGACAGGCAAAAAGCTGAAAATGATTTTAAAAAAGCCATTGAATATTCTCCCGCATATATGCCCTCTTACGCGAATCTTTCCGGCATGTATATGGATTTATCCGTTTATGGAAAGGCGCTTTATTATTTAAATGAAGCAATAAATAAAAATCCCGATTACGCTCATGCCTATCTTAATAAAGGCATAATCAATTACAAGATAAATGATCCCGCTCAGGCTTATGATGATTTATCCAAAGCTATTGAACTTGACGGCAAGCTTGAATCGGCTTTGTATTACAGGGCGATAGTTTTAAACACTCTTGGAAATCCGATAAAAGCTTTGGATGATTTAAACGCTTTGATTGAATTCAACGCCGATATTTCGCTCGCGTATTACGAGAGAGGGAAAATAAAATTTAAATTTGGCGATTATGGAGCCGCGATTCAAAATTTTAAAGCATCAACCGACATTACGCCTAAAAACGCGGTTTATCATTATTGGAGTGGTCTTGCCGGCTATAGAATAAAATATTATGAAAGAGCTTTGATGGAAGTTCAAGAATCCATTATGCTTATGCCGGAATTTTCCCTGGCCCATCTTCTGAAGGGAGATATTCATTTTTCAATGAAAGATTATAAACTCGCTCGCAGTGAGTATATGAAGACAAAAAAATTGGATCCGGAAAATTTCGGAATATACGATAAGAGGCTTAGATTGGTTAATTCGCGCATAAAGAGAAGCGAAAGGCAAATAAGGAGTAAGGGCTAAGGGATATGGAGTAAGCTTAACGCTTAATCCTTGTGCGTGGTTTGGAAAATTTTTATGACGAAAGAAAGAAACGAAAAAAATAGAAAATTGAGCTGGAAAGAGAAATTTTATGCGTCCAGAGCGGTTTTTGAAAGCATTATGTTTGAACAAGAATTATCGGCTCCGAAAAAAGATAAGCCGTGGATAGGATTATTGGGGCTTTCCGCCATAGTCTTAATCGGAGTTTTGTTTCTTTCAATATGGATATTGAGGCAAGACTATGTGTTTTCTTTGAAAGACGCCGTAAATGTGAATATCATAACGGCATTTATGGAGAATTTGTCCGCGGGCAATTGGATGGCGATTTTTAGTCCCGAAACGGTCGGAATAAAGAGTCTTCAGCCGCCTTTTTATTTCATAAGCTATTATCCTTTTTTGCGATTATTTCCGGATAGCCTCAATATTGCCATTATAGGCGTCAATTCTTTCTATTTGGCCATATTGGCTTTTTCAATTTTTTCCATCGCGAGTTGGAAAAGAAATTATCAGTCCGGCTGGCTGGCGGCCGCCGTTGCCTGCGCGATGCCGTTTGTTCTTGAAGTTTTGAGGCATCCGTCGCCTGAAATAGCCGTTATGGCTTTTGCCAGTTTGGCTTATGCCGGATTTATTAATTCCGAGGAATTTGATAAGGACGGCAAATGGGGTTTTGTTTACGGCATAGCCGTGGCCTTTGGCTTATTTACCGATAAGTTTTTTTTAATTTATATCTTACCCACGGCGCTTACATTTGTTTCCGCGTTGCTTTCTCCCGTTGCCAGAGGCAGAATTTTAAAAGGATTTATTATCGCGGCGGCGATTAATATCCCATGGTATCTAAGGAATGTTTTTTATGTTTTTGTCATGGATTTTTTTTCCGGCATTGAAAGTGTTTATCTAAAAGCCTTTTCTTTTAAAAATCTTTTCTGGTATTTGGGTTCCGCCGCTTCTTCCTCCCATCTTCTTTTATTTTTGCTTGGCGCGGCGGCTTTAGTGTGGATGTATTACGCGGTTTTTATGCCTTATGAAGGCAGAGAAGTCGTTTTTATGTGGTTTTTAATTCCGTACATATGTTTTTCATTTCTATTTACAAATAATCCGGCTAATTTTTATCCGGCGCTCCTTGCTTTTGCCGTAGCCATAGGAGTAATGACGCCCAATAGGATAAGGAATTATCTTTTTGGCGTTTTGGCGTTTTTTCTCATAATAAATCAATTGGGCGTTATAAACACGAAATCAATCCCGGTTTTTGGCGGAAATATTCCCATTATAGGCTTGTCCGCGCCTTTAAATTCCGCCGCGAAAGTGGCGGATATAATTGAGTTGATAAATGAAAGTTCATCGGACGCTCCCGGGCTTTTAAATTCGCCTGTTGTTTATGGCGGACATAAAATTGCCGGTAAAAAAGATTTTACGCGAGTTTCGGTCATAGGCGAAAATGACATTTTTAACGCGCCTTCCTTTTCCCTTTACGCGGAGAAAAACGGAATAAAAAAATTAAAGTTTTTTTCTTATAATCGGAGTTTAATGGGCCTGTCGGATTTTATTATCATCAAGAACTGTTCTTTGGCGGAGTGGGCCGAGCGTTCAAAGGATTCTCTCGGCCGTTCCCAAGGGGCGCGATTTTTTGACGCAAATAAAAAATGGTTTTCCAGAATATTTACCGAAATTAAATCTTATCAGCTTGAAGATATGTCCACGGTGAGCGTGTATCGAAAAAAAATTCATAACCGGAAATATTTTGATAAAAAGAGATATAAAGTCAAAAAACTTGAATTCGCCGGGTTTGTTTTTGAAAACATTGTTTTAAAATTTTCGGATTTTGACGAGAACAAGGGAACTTATAAAAAAGTTTCCTTTTTTGCTCCCTACGCGAAGTTTTCCGAGATTGATATTTACGGCCTTAGCGGCATTATAGAGGACTTTTCTTTTATTCCGCTGAAGAAAGATTTATCAAGTATTATGCCGTTTAAAATAGGGAGATTGCGAATTTTATCGGCCAAAATAAGCAATTATTCCATAGCAAGATATATTGAAAACAAAAGCGCTTATTTGCGCAATGTGGATGTGATGCTTGATAAAAATTTTGAAATCATGGCTTTTGTCGGAGGAAAGGAAATATTTGTGGAATTTTTATTTAAGTACGCGGACGGAGAATTCGTCTTTGATTTATATGATTTGGTTTATAGCCGAATCAGTATGCCGAACTTTATATTAAAGATATTCCATTTTAAATATTCTTTGGACAATTTGCCTTTTAAAATGGATTTTAAAAAAGTGCTTATCAGAAAAAGCATTATGGAAATATCATAACGGCAGAACAAGATTGAGATTAAGATTGAGAACAGCAGATGAAAAAACAAGTTCACACATAGCGCTGTTTTTATTCCTAAACCTTAGTCTTAATCTTGACCTGCAGTTTGACAGCGCGGAAACTTCAAGTACATTCTGCGGGCTGAAGAGAAATGGGAAAAACTTTAGATTAAACAGAGCCTAAATACATTTAATGAGATTTACTGATATTTTTATATTTAAAGAAAAGCTGTCGCGCCGCCAAGCAGTCCGGCTGTCAAGCTTTTTAATT
>DAOWGR010000122.1 GCA_030637365.1 Elusimicrobiota bacterium | reverse complement strand
TTACCGCGGTGAAAGAATGATCAATTGGTGCCCGCGCTGCGGAACCGCTTTATCCGATATTGAAGTTGAATATGAAGAAGAAAAATCCAAACTGTGGCATATTCATTATCCTCTTGAAAACGGCGAGAGGGGCCTTATAGTTGCCACCACGCGCCCTGAGACCATGCTTGGAGACACAGCTGTGGCGGTTAATCCGAAAGATGAAAGATATTCAAATTTTATAGGCAAAAAACTTAAATTGCCTTTAACCGACAGAATCATTCCGGTAATCTCGGACAGCGCCGTGGAAAAAGATTTTGGCTCAGGCGCGGTCAAAATAACTCCGGCTCACGATATCAATGACTTTGAAATGGGCAAAAGGCATAACTTAAAGAATATTCGCGTCATATCATATGAAGGCCGCATGATCAATTGCCCAGAGCGGTACTTAAATAAAAGCGTTCAGGCGGCCAGAAAAACGGTGCTTGAAGATTTAAAAGAGTTTGGTTTTTTGGATAAAGAAGAACACTATAAGCATTCCGTGAGCAAATGTTATCGCTGCAATAATGCCATAGAACCTTTAGTCAGCGAACAATGGTTTGTCCGCATGAAAAATATGGCCGCGCCCGCGATAAAAGCGGCTGAAACCGAAGAAATTAAATTTTATCCCCCCTCATGGAAAAAGCCTTTTATCAATTGGCTTGAAAACATTCAAGATTGGTGCATATCCAGACAGATATGGTGGGGACACAGAATACCGGTATGGTATTGCGAAAAATGCTCGGCTTCGGGACTTAAATTTTCAGAAGAAGGAAATCTCTCCAGAATATCTTTCAAAAACGGCGCCGCGCCCATAGTTTCTTTTAATAAGCCGGACAAATGCCCGCAATGTTCGGGGCAAAATCTTCTGCAGGACCCCGATGTTTTAGATACATGGTTTTCATCCGCTTTATGGCCTTTTTCCGTATTTAATTGGCCGGAAAAATCCAAAGACCTGGATTTTTATTATCCGACATCCGTCTTGGTCACCGGCTATGAAATACTCTATTTATGGGTAGCCAGAATGATTATGAGCGGCATTGAGCATATGGGAAAAGTTCCTTTTCCGCATGTTTATATCCATGGCATTGTGCGCGATAAACACGGCAAAAAAATGTCAAAATCTCTCGGCAATGTCATTGACCCGCTTGTAATGATGGAGAAATACGGCACGGACGCCGTAAGATTTTCGCTCATCTTCCACGCTATCGGCGGCAAAGATATTCAATTTACCGAGGATATCATAGTCGGCGGAAGAAATTTTATAAATAAGCTTTATAATGTTTCCCGTTTTTTAATGATGAGCATTAAAGAAAATGAAAAAATTCCATCCTTCGCTAAAGCTTCGGAGGACAAGTCAAGCACCGTTGACCCCAATGCCCTTAAACTTGTCGATAAATGGATACTGCACAAATATAATAAAGCCTTTGCCGATTTATCAAGTTCAATGGATAAATTTGACGCGGCAAACGCTCTTAACGCCATTTACAGTTTTTTCTGGGACGAT
This sequence comes from Elusimicrobiota bacterium, assembly GCA_030637365.1. GTDB lineage: Bacteria > Elusimicrobiota > Elusimicrobia > Elusimicrobiales > UBA9959 > JAKLQJ01. The sequence goes on along the minus strand of DAOWGR010000122.1, from coordinate 3,110 downwards.
TTTTGCGATTGGTACATAGAACTTGCCAAGCCGAGGCTTGAAACCAAAGAGAGAAGCGATGTATTGGCCGTATTGCTGCATGTGTTCACGGGTTCTTTAAAAGCGATGCATCCTTTTATTCCGTATATTACAGAGGAATTATTTCTTAATATAAAAAAACATCTGCCATCCTCAAAAGAATTTCTTTTAAATAATTCAATTGATAAACCGAATGAAAAATTCATTAATGAAAATTCTGAAAAACAAATGAAATCCATTATGGGAATTATAACTCAAATAAGAATATTGAGAGCTCAATTTGAAATTTCCCACAGCAAAAAAACAAGCGCCGTTATAACTTCAAAAAATTCCGCGGCCTTGAAAGCTCTGAAAGAACACTCCGATTATATAGAACTTTTGGCTAAAACCGAAAATTTGAAAATAATTGAAAACGGGGAAAAACCGGAAATGTCGGCATCGGCCATAAGCGAATCTTTCAGCATTTATATTCCGATGGGCGGACTTATAGACATTGAAAAAGAAAAAAAGCGGCTTGTAAAAGAATATGACAAAACCGATAAAGAACTTTTTCTTTGGAATGAAAAATTAAAAAACGAAAACTTTATTAAATTCGCCCCAAAAAAAGAAGTTGAAAAAATAAATCAAAGAAAAACGGATTCTTTGGAGAAAATTGAAAAACTTAAAATTTTATTGGAAAGTTTTAAATAGCGCGGCAGAACAACAAGCTACAAAACGACGGCAGGAAAAAAAGGAACATCATGAACCAATTAACCGGTTTTAAAAAAATTTTGCAAAAATTCTGGATTAGAAAAGACAGAGAAACTTATCTTTTAAGCGGCGTGATAATAACAACCGCCATAAGCGCCTTTGTTTCCTCTTATTGGCACTATGCCGACAGAATGGAGGTTGCCAATAAAATAAATATAAATATTCATCTGGAAATGGCTAAGGAAAAAGAATTCACCAGATTCAAAGAAGCCGCTTCTTATTCTCAAAAACCAGGCAAGGACAATAAACAATACTATACGCTTGAGGAAAACCCGGCGCTGACAATGCCAAAACTTTACGATGAAGAGCCTGCTCCTGCAAATGAACCGCCTAATTCCAAATCTTTGGACAATTCCGCTTATGAAAAAGAATATTATAGGGAAACAGATGAAGAAAATTAATCTTAAGGCGCGCCATTTAATTCCGCTTTTGGTTGTTTTTATTTTGCCCGCCTCAAACGCGATTGCGCAAAACAATAATAATGTTTTTGATTTTCAAGGCGAAATTCATGGCGACTATACTATAGAAAAAAAAGCGGTAACTCTTGATTATTCCGAAGTGGATATATATGACAGGCCCGACCTTGGCGGAATAATAATGCTTTCAAAAACAAGATGGAAAAACTGGGTCGCCAGAGCCATCTATATCGCGTTGATAAATCTATTGCTTCTGCTGCTGATATTAAGCCTGCCTAAAAACAGCGAACCCAATGTTATAATTTCATATCTCATATCGGGCGCAAGTTTTATTATGAGTTTTTGGATATTTTTATGCTCCGTCCTCTTATTCAGGCTTAACGCGATTCCAAGCGCCGTAATATTTTTGCCCGTGGCCTTTATATTCTTTGCCGCGACCTATATTATTCTGTTAAAAGTAAAAAAATCGGATATATCACTGAGCGAACTTAAAGAATCATTTCAAAAATTAAATGAAACAAGCTCCGAAGACGCGCGATTGGCGTCGGTGCCCGGCTTGCCCGGCGACTGGCCCGACGAAGATTTTATGAAATAAGAATTTAGCGCGGCAGAACGACAGTGTGGCAGTATGACAAAAAGCGGAGTTTTGGAAATTTCCTTATAAATCTGACTTCTGACCTCTAAAAAAGGCTTTGCAACCCTCTGGAGATTTAATTCCCAGTGTCCCGCATAGCGGGATAATCACTGGAAATAGTAAAATCTATCTACTGAGGGTAAAAAACCACATAGTGGTTTTTTAGAACTGCAGCCAAAAACCGAATCTGTGAATATTTCCCAAATCGCCGAAAGGCAAATACGCGTAATCCACGCCGAGATCGGCGACTTTAACGCCAAAGCCCAAACTTAAACCGACTTCGCGCCCAAGATTGGATGTGTCATAGCCGAATTTATAACCGCCTCTAAGCGCGAAAGCGTCGCGAAACCAATATTCAACGCCAAAAGAAGGATAGAATTTTTCATCTATGAAATACTGATTAAGTTCGGCGGTAAGATTTAATCTGTTGCTGGACCTGTGCAGCATGCCCACTTTCAAATCCAAGGGAAGAGGATCGGACTCCTCTTCATATTTCATCTTGCTTCCGAGATTCTGCAAAACCAAAGACACATTCGTTTTCTCGCCGGCGTGATAAATAATACCCGCGTCAACGGCTACGGCAAAAGCCGAACTGTCGTCTATGGTTGATTTTATGAATTTAAGAGTAAAACCGCTGTCCATATTCTCAAGAATGGAACTGAAACTGTCTTTACAGGCATACGCAAGAGATACGGCCATATCATTTGAGCCAAAATCGCCCAAACTTGAAACTATGCCCGCCGAGTCATTAAGTCCCCTTCTTTCAATGCCTGAAATATTGAGAGCCGTCATTCCAAAACCGAATCTGTTTCCGGAAACATCGGCCGCATATGATATATTCCCCATTTTAGAGCCCTCAAGATAGGTGGTAAAACCAAAACCAAGCTCCTGTCCCGTAAACCCCGCGAGTCCCGCCGGATTTGAAAATATAGCGCCCGAATCATCGGCCAAAGCGCTGAAAGCTCCGCCCATCGCTATGGCGCGAGCGTTCATTGAAACCTTAAGAAAGTTCGCCGCCGTTGTTCCCGCCCCCGAAGCATGAACTCCAACGGGAAATGCTATTGCAAAAAATAAAATTATAATTTTTTTCATATCTACCTCTTTTTATATTTACATCAAATTAACACGCAAAACGCGCAAAAAAACTTCACAAAGATCGCAAAATCTTATACCGAGCCCACTTGCCACAATATACATCATGGCACCATGGGTTTATCCCAAGGTGAACACTGATGGGTGTCCTTGTTTCACCCCACGGGGTTACAGTCTGCACAGTCCACTCCCGAATAATA
>DAOWGR010000047.1 GCA_030637365.1 Elusimicrobiota bacterium | reverse complement strand
TTATTCATATCTAAGCGCTTCAATCGGGTCTAAGCTAGCCGCTCTCATCGCGGGCCAAAACCCGAAACTAATTCCAATAATGCTTGAAAAACCAAAAGCGAAAGAAACGGTTCCGATTCCAAGCGCTGGCTGAACTTTAATAAATATATACGCTATCCACGCTGTTCCCACGCCAAAACCTATACCCAATAATCCCCCCAATAAACACAATACCACGGCTTCTATAAGAAATTGTCCGAGTATATCCGATTTTTTTGCCCCCAAAGCTTTTCTAAGGCCTATCTCGCGGGTGCGCTCCGTCACGCTTACAAGCATTATATTCATAATTCCTATGCCACCAACCAATAGAGATATCCCCGCTATTCCATAAACCATTAGAGAAATCTGCTGCATCAAGGATTTAAATTGCCGCACCTGCACTTCAAAAGTTTTGACATCAAAATAATCTTCATCGTCGCGGGAAGGATGAATTTTTCTAAGCGCCATTATGATTTGTTTTCTTGCCTCAATCGTATATTCGGGGCTTGCGGCGGAAACTTCTATAAAACTAAGCTTGCTTCGTCCGAATACTCTTTTGGCCGCCGTTTGAAGCGGCATATAAAGAGTCGGCCTGCCGCCGAACAATTGTTCGGCTTGAGCATCTTCCACCAAGCCGATAACATTGAATTTTATATTTTTCACTCGTATGTCGGTATTTACGGGATTTTTATCTCCGAACAATTTTTTAGACAAAGCTTGATTTATGACCACCACCTTTGCCATCGCGTTCTCTTCTTCTTTTGTAAAAAAACGGCCTATGATTTTTCTGTTATCCAGAAGATATTTGTTTTTTTTCCGATCTTCAGGCGTCCAGCCTTCCATGCTTTGCACGGACGCGTCAACATGTTTTTTACCCGCGGAAATTTTGGCGTTTCCATGTATAATCGGCACCACTTTTTCCGCCAGCGGACAGCTTTTTATAGCCGCCACATCGGCATAAGTGAGTTTTTTTGAAGATTTTAGATAGCTGCGTTTTGGTCCAACCCAAATTTTTTTAGCGCTTTCCTCGCCCGCTCCGCTCAACAGATTTTTCATAAAGCCTTCGCTTATGGTCATAAGCGAGATTATGGAGCCAACGCCTATAAATATGCCAAGCACGGTCAAGGCGCTGCGCATTTTATGGTTCCAAATGGATTTAAAGGCCACTTTAAACTGTTCGGCTATTTCAGACGGAGTGAAGCCGAAACGCGCTTTAGGCAATCGCGTATCATGTGCAACGGGAGCGACTGCTTTGGATGAATCGCGTTCTTCCCTGTTTTCGTCGGCTATTATTTCACCGTCTTTCATTCTGATAATTCTTTTTGTTTGCGCGCAGATTTCATCGTCGTGAGTCACGATAATAACCGTCATTCCTTTTTCATTCAGTTCTCGCAGAGTTTTCATGACTTCCTGACGGCTTACGGCATCCAAATTTCCGGTAGGTTCATCCGCTAAAATCACCAATGGGTCATTAATAAGAGCCCTTGCTATGGCAACTCTTTGGCATTGTCCGCCGGAAAGCTCATTGGATTTATGCTTGGCCCTGTCAGTCAATCCCACGAGATCAAGGCATTTAAGAGCTTTTTGCGAATTTGTTCCCAAGCCGCTGTAAACCATGGGCAATAAAACATTATCCTTTGCCGTGGTCCGTTTTAAAAGATGAAATGACTGAAAAATAAAACCGATCATTCCGCTTCTTATGGCGGCCAATCTTCCTTCGCTTAATTTAGCGGTGGACGAGCCGGCGAAATGATAATCGCCGCTGTCTGGGCGGTCCAAAAAACCAAGCACATGCAGTAAGGTTGATTTGCCCGATCCCGAAGGGCCGACCAAAGAAACGAATTCCCCCTCTTTTATCTTAAGCGAAACATTTTTAAGAGCGTGGACGGTAAATGAACCTGTTTCATAAATTTTGCTTATGTCTTGTATGTCTATTAATGCGCTCATTTTAGTTCCCTAGTTTATTTTTATATTCATGGTTTCTTTCGCGATGCCCGTTGAATAATAAACGGTGTCATTTTCAAGAATGCCGTCGGTAATTTCCATTCTTTTTTCATTGGTAACGCCGACGGAAATATTTTTTTCCGTGATTTTTTTGCCGTCCTCGGATTTCATGGTGACAAAAGCGTCTCCATCGCGATAAGATATCGCTTTTTTGGGAAGATAAAGAGCGCTGTTTTTTACATTGGTAATTATCAAAACATCCGCGGTCATGCCTGAACGAAGAACCGATATGTGTTTTCGCGGTAAAATTTTCACTTCATAAACCGTCACACTTTCTTTCATGGTGGATTCATGCGCCATGGAAATAACCTTCCCGATATGTTTATCCTTTGGAAAGGCGTCCAGATAAAATTCCACCCTTTGTCCTTTTTTTACCGCTCCTATATCAATTTCATCCACAAAAGTTTTAATGATAAGCCTGTCGGATATTACAAACACTTCTTTGTTCGGACTGACGGATTGTCCCGGTTCAACCGCCCTTTTGATTATCATGCCGTCTATGGCGGCTATAACGGGCACCATATTATAAGCTTCCTCTATCCGTTTTTTATCTTGCGCGGTGAAATTTTTTATCTTGAGAGAATCCAGCAATGCGGCCCTTTCAGTGGAACTCATCCAAGCCAGCACTTGTCCCTTTTTGACCATGTCCCCTTCCTTCACCAATACTTCTTCCATTCTGCCGTTTACGACAGGCGCGACCGTAACGCGATTTTCAGGTTCCACTTTTCCGGTTGCCTGCGTTTTTATGACAAATCGTCCTTTGGCGACTTTAACCGGCATAAGCTCCGCTATTTTGCGCATTTCTTTTGCGACTTGAATTTTATTGCAGGAATGCGCCGAACCTATTATAAGAGCAAGAACTATAATACCGATTATTGTTTTTTTCTTTTTTAAAAATTTAAATTTCATTTATATTCTCCCGTCATTCCCAAAGAATTGAGAAAAGCCGCGTAGCTTATTATAAGATTTCTTTTTGCTTGTAACACTTTTTTTTGCGCGCTTATCAATTGTTCTTCCACGCTCGTCCATTCAAAATAAGCGGCTTTTCCCGTCAGATATTGGCCGCTTACAAGCCATGACCTTGCGTCAACGGCTTTAAGCGAACTTTTTATAACTTCCATATAGGAATCGGCCAATCGCCATGAAAGAAATTTGTCTTCCGCGTTTAAGTATGTATTATCCCGTACATCTTTTAATTCGGCGATTAATCCGTTTTGATTGTTTTTTGCCACATCAACGGAAGCCGTGTTTTTGCCCGCGGTGAAAAAAGACCAGCTTAGACTCGCCCCCGCGCTCCAAGAAGGAATGCTATCGGGCCAATTAACTCCGCTCCACGAATAATTTCCATTGGCGGACGCGGTGGGCAAACGAGAACTTTTCGCTTTGGACACGGATTCGCGAGCCATATCAAGAACGAATTTTTTTGATTTAAGCGCCGGATGATAAGCGATGCGGCCCGCGAAATGTTTAAAATTTTCAGGCGGAACGGGTGATTTCGGCAATTCGCCTATATCAACTTTGGCGTGAGCCGGCCTGCCAAGAAGTTTATTGAGGTTTCTTTCGGCAAGTATAAAATCTTTGCGATAATTTTCATGAGTCCATAAAGCCAGTTTTAAAATGGACTGCGTTTCAAGCAAAGCGGCTTTGCTTTCTCTGCCGGCTTGATACTTAAGCCTTATTATTTCAACATTCTTGGTCCTGCGCTTAAGTGTCTCATCCGATAATTTTAAAGACTCTTTGGCATAAGAGAGCTGAGCAAAAGTTTGAGCCAATGCAAAAACAAGATCGTTTTTGACAATATCATAGTCCGATTCCGTTTTTTTTATTCCCAATTTGGCGCTGCGCGCGTCGCTGCTTAAAGCGGGCGAAAAAAGCGGCTGCAAGCCGGAAAGGCTATAGGAGTGCGAGCGGCTGCCTGACCTATCCAAAGCATTATGGCTTCCCGACGCGGACAATTGCGGAAACAGAGACGCTTTTGAATAATCCAGTTGGCGGCGGCTCGCGTCAAGGGCGAACTTTGCCGAACGGCTCTGCGGATTATTTGTCAGCAAGACATCAACAGCTTTATTCCATGTCAGTTTTTCAGTATCATTGTCATTTGCGCGAATCTGTAATACGGCGCATGAGAACAAAAAAACCGCGCAAATAGTGATTTCAGCCGCTTTTTTTAACATAATTTTATGGTTCATATACATTTGTCCTTTTCAAAAAAGCCTTACGCCTCGGCAGAAGGAGTTTCTTTTTCCGGTGAAGAAACCGCCACTGGACGGATAGCAATCGTTCCCATGCGCGTGATACACACAGCACCAAGCCCCAAAATGGCTCCAAAGACGCTAACAATGAAAACCGCGAGCATGAATATTCCGCCTATAAAGGGAATGGCATTGCCAAGTATCATTATTCCGGCGAGAAGCAGATAACCAGCCGCGACCTGGCCGATAAGAGTGCTTGGACCGGAACGCTTTATGCCTTCAAAAAAACGCTCCGTCACAATAACGGTAAATCCGCTGAATCCAAGCACAAAAGCCGCGCAGAAAAACAAAATAGCGAGCGGAATAAGAGGAATTCCCAGAATGGAGATGGCTATCAATAAAAGAGCGGGCAGTAATGCAACCAAGATAATAGTGCCAATGCCTGCCGATTTCCAAAAATCGTCCTTTATGGCGAGGCTGACTTCTTTCACATTCTTAGGGAAAAATATGGCCGGCAATATAAATAAGACCACGCCGGACAAAATCACGCTAATCAGCATAAGAAAACCCAAGCCCACCAATCCGCCGATTAACCATGGCGAATTGTCGTCGCGTTTATGCCCCGCAATCTTCAAAAAATAAGGCGAAAGATGATTAATCAGATTTATATCAAATGAGTGAACTTCTCCTTTAATAATTACGCTCTCATCTTTTTCCATATGTCCGCCTATGAAAGAGACATCTCCATAGGCTGTGGCGCTGGATTTAAAAACGGCATTAGCTCCTATTAAAACAATATCGCCTTTGATATCGCCGGTAGTCTCAAGCGGAGCGCCTATGGATACCAAATCACCGGCAATAGCGCCGGAAAGCTGAATCATTCCGCCCAAAGACACCATATCCCCATTAATGTCTCCCTTTATTTTGACGAGACCGCCCAAAGAAATGCAGTCTCCGTTCAAAATTCCGTCTATTGTTATCGATTTATCGGTAACAATATCTTCATTGAGAGTTTCTCCCTGATTTATAATAATATCGGTATGCCGCATTTTATCCGAAGAAAGGCTCAATCGCGCCGCCATAAGGGCGGCCGGAATCATTATGATACACGCGAATATAACCGATTTTTTTAATAATTGATTTTTCATTGTTTTTCCTCCACATGTGAATATAAATAATGTTTTGAAACAGACATCATTGCAAGTCCCGCCAAAATTGTGGAAATGATAAGCTTGGGTAGAATATTAAACCCGCTTAATAAGGTTATCATTACATCTTTAGCCAAATTTAAAATATTCAGCGCGTTTGCGATGACAAAACTGAATTTCAGCGCATAAAGTTTCAGATTCGCCAGCAATATGCTCGGATTCATGAGAATAAACAAGATATCCCAAGCATATGCCGCTATCAGGAATAAAATCAAAACGCTTATCGCGATTGCCCAGCCGGCTATGGACGCCTCTATTATTGCCTGACTCCATGTCTTCCAGCCGTGTAATGAAATCGCACGCGTCTCAAAACCCATGGCGGACAAAACTTTATTGTTAAAATTGGATGAAGGACTATAATAAGGAAGAGTCCCGATCATTTTTTCTATGCTTACTTTGTTTGTTTCCTGTGTCATATTTTTTCCTTTCATATCTAACTACGAGATTCGCGTGAAAACGGTTTCACCTTGTTATATTTTCAGGTGTTTTAAACCGTTCTTTTATCATCGCTTTTCCCCGAAACAACCGTATTTTTACCGTTCCCTCAGGAATCCCCATTATCTCCGATATTTGCTTGCAGGTCATATCTTCTCTGTATTGTAATAAGAGCGTTTCCCTATAAAGAAGCGGCAACGACATAAGCAGATTTTCCGCTTCTTCATATTCAATTTTTAAATTTAAAGCCTTTTCGGGAGAATCATTTGTATCTTCCGGTTCAAAATGAACATTATCATCATCAAACGATATTATATTCGGCTTTTTAACCCGCAAAAAATCAAGGCATTTATTGTGGGTTATTTTAAATAGCCATGTTATAAAAGGATAATCACTGTTATAGGAGTTTAAAGAACGAAAGGCTTTTATAAACGCTTCATGAGCGATATCTTCCGCGTCCTCGGAGTTTTTAACCATGCGCATGGCAAAACTGAATATCCGGTTTTTATAACGGTTTAATAATTCCTCAAAACCGAAAGCCTCGCCCCGCAAGCAAGCCTGAATAAGTGAATAATCATTATTTTTTGTCATTGTGTGTCATTAATAACTACGAAGAAACAGCCGTTTTGGTTTCAAAACGCCGCTTATCACAGTATATTATAAAAAAATAGTAGCGCATTTAGCCAATATTTCCACTTGAAATCTGAATTTTCATTTAGTTTGCGGATTTTACTTAAACAGGTTTTTTTATTTTGCCACTATCTTAAAACTTTGTCTATGAGCGTCTTTTGCCAAATAACCAAACTATATTTATCAAATATCAGGATACCGAGGATATTTGCTTGGTATTGTTTTTTCCATTCGTAACCAAACCAATTCTCGATTATATTTAACCAGTTCACAATGTTTGTAGACAAAACTTATAGACGATGCTTAGATTAATTCATTTCTTTGGTATTTATTCCACAAATCCATTAATATTAGCTGAGCGTCACAATATACTTTGAGTTTGGCGAAGAAAGCGCAAACAGTGTCAATATCTCTCTGTAATAGAAAATACGCGTTCGGATTTTTCCGAGGGTCAACAGATTGCGGAAAATCAATTATCACGGCCCGGCTATTGTGATACAAAATATTATAAGGCGATAAGTCCCCATGCACAATATCATTTATCAGAAAGATTTTGATATTGTCCATTATCTGTTTGAAAATGGTTTCAGCATTTTCAATGCGTTCTTTAGCTTCAATAAGTTTGGGCGCGGGCGTGTTTATATCGCCAATATATTCCATAATAAACGACTCTGACCCGACCTCAATAAGTTTAGGAACACTCGCGCCTTGGGCGGCAAGCAATTCCAAATACTGCATTTCCCTGTTCTGCCATAAGGCTTCTTCAACTTGTCTGCCGAAACGGCTTTTATTATTCATGGCTCGCGCTTCTCTGCGATGAAGAAGTGCTTTCTGAGGCAAAAAATAATCCCCCCTGTTTTTAAACCCTCGTTCCTCCCTTTTTTTAAAGACTTTAGCCACATAATAAACATCGCCGTCCTTCCCCTTCTTGGAAACGAGATGAATGGTTGCTTCTTTACCTTCACATAGAAGACGGTGATAGCGATTAATTGTGTTATTATCAAAATACTGCCGCAATACTGCGGGACATCCAATGGTATTTATTGAATTATTCATGTTTAGCTCCGTGTTTTTAGATTTAATT